>DUNQ01000124.1 GCA_012839325.1 Candidatus Cloacimonadota bacterium | reverse complement strand
CCGGAGTTTTATTTAACTATGTTGAAGAGTTGCAAGGATTATCATGAGCCGTATACGAGACCCGTACGTACGGTTCTGTGAGAGGGATGATGCTGGACTAATTACCCAGCATCACCCTACTCGATCATGCAAGTTTACATAACATTTTTGAGGTCGAAATTATTTCAGACTTCATTTTTCAATCACTTACGATAGGGCTAAAAAAATAGTTTGCGATTTTGGCCACAATTTTCACTTTTGGGCTCCTATATAAAAGTAGAGGGTGCTTTTCATCAATGGGCAACCATAACCGGGGACGTTCCCGCCCCAAAGTACGGGCAGAGCTCATCTCAAAGAAGACCTTACCCAACCAAGAGCGATCAGCACATTCTCTATAGTTCTTTTATAAGTATATAGTTGTGAAAATTTGTGAAATTGTAAGGCTGAATGTGTGTGGAAGCCACGGGGCGAAGCTGTGCTCGCTTTCTAAATCTATTGCCAAACTCTCTTGGGGTTATCAGGTATGGGTAAAGACGGCGAGCACCAGGCCTTCTTCGAGGCGAATGCGTGCGCTCTTTTGTATAAGTTCGTTGCTGATGCCGCGGCTTTGATGTTGCGCAATCATCAGTTTATCAAGCGGATATTTCAGTCCTATGGAGTCTATAAAGCGGGAATATTCACTGTAGGAAATAAGCGAGAGCATGTCGCCCGGTTTGCCTTTGATGAGGTTGTCTTTCTTTAGGAAAAAAAGAGTCTGATCAAGGCTTTCCACACGGCAGGGGATATTCTGCAAGTGTAGCCAGATCAGGTTTTGGATGATGGCGGCGCTGTGGTCAAAGCGTCCGTCCAAGCTGTTGCAAACCATTATCTCATCATAGACTCCCTTTTGTACGCACCAAATAAGTGCAAGCTCGGTATCGGTTTCATTCTTTTCAGAATTGTGGCGGATGACTTCGGTATCGGGATAGCGATCCAGTTCTTCAGCGGGTAGGGAATCCATATCGCCGATGATCACTCTGGGCTTAAGCCCTAATTCTCGCACGCGGATGAGCCCTCTATCCACGGCAATGATATCGCCCTTTATATTCTCGTATCCAAAGGGAATACTTAGGGGAGCGTGATTGGTGATAAGCCAGGCTGTGCGTGCATCATCAGACATCTGTCAAAACTCTCTTATGCGCTTAGAGGCGCGCATAACTGTCGATTCTGTTTAAGTAAGCGGCGGGATTGAGCTTTTGCCCCTTAAAATGCACTTCATAATGCAGGTGGGGACCGGTGGAGACTCCTGTGCTTCCCATGAAGCCTATGATCTCTCCCTTTTCCACCTCTTGGCCTACCTTCACTCTCTGTAGATCGAGATGCGCATAGAGTGTGGTGTAGCCATTGCCGTGGTCGATGTAAATTCTCTTGCCGAAGCCTTGGTCGAAATCGGCTTTGGACACTTTGCCGGCGGCGGCCGCATAGACAGCTGTCCCTTCGCTATTGGCAATATCTATGCCGTGGTGAAACTCCAGCTTGTGTGAGATGGGATGAATGCGCATGCCCCAGCCATCTGAGATGCGGCCGAAGGTGGGATAAATGGCGGGAACATTGCCGGCAACATTGGGAAGCCCTTGATGCTCTCCCTTGGTGTGTTGCAGGATGGCTACCAGGCGCTTTTCCAGATTGTGCATGCTGTGCTTGAGCAGCTCGTCTATGCTGCTTCCATAATGCAGTGAGATCTCATCTATCTGAGGATAGCCGGATATTTCATCATTGTCTTCATCGATGAGATCCAGTCTTTGATAGATGGAATCGATGGCGGCTTCATAGAGTTCAAGCTTGCCGCGAATCAGGATGTTTTCCTCTTTGAGCTCGCTGAACTTGCGGGAATCGCCGCTGAAGCCTATGACTACGCCAAGGCCAAAGCCTAAGAGGATGAATAAAAAGATGATGATATAGCGCAAAACGGGCGAAGTGTTTTTACCCGGTCTGCCCCACATCGGAGATTCCGGGATGCCTGTTTTGCCAAAAGCTGAGTTATCGTGCATGTGTTCCATATTACATACCTGTTTTATTTATTAGGGTTTACAAACTTTGCAGGGTTCGAGCCCATTTGCTAAAGCGTCTGCTAAAAGGATGGGCATTGAGCTTTCTTTTGTGAAGCGACAGCTCTTGAGGTGATATTTATTGCTGCCGGCATTAAACCAATACTCTTTCTGTGAAGCGATGCTTGTGCCGGAGTCTTTCCAGAGACCTTTGCCGGCTTCTCGCGCGCCTCTTTGGAGTTCCAAATATTCTTCCATGTGTTCAAAAGGATATTTGAGATAGGCGTAGCCGTAGCCTTCTTTGATGAGATGGGTGTTGATCAGAAGTCCGTCGCGTAGGCGGTGTGCATAAGCCAAGAGTCTGCCATAGCGATCGGTGTGGTTTGTGGCGGCATTGTTTTGGTCGAAAGTGAAATAGATCTCTTCATCTTGCAGGATTGTCTTCAGGAAAGCGCTTGCTTCCAAGGCAAAATATTCCACCTCTTTATCGGGATGAACGGACTCCGGGGTGTCCACGCCCATGAGGCGCACGCGCACGCTTACTCCGTCTTTCTCTGCGACGAAAGTGTCTCCGTCCACGATGCGGGTGACGGTGTAGATATCCTCTCTTTGCTGAGGCGCTTCGGCGGGGATATCTGATGGGCTCTCTGTATCCGGCGTGGGTTCGGTCGCTTCAGTTTGAGGACGCTCTTGCTCCCAGGGTGCTTGTGGCTCTTTCTCTTTACAAGAGCTGAGCATGCCCAAGATCAAGAGGAGGCTGATTAGATATCTAATATTCTTCATAATTGTATGCCTATTTTAGGGGTAGAGGATGTTCGGCAATCCGCTGCCGGGGTTGTCCATGGTCTTGAGCGGGATGCTGAAAACATCCGATAGTATGTCTTCTTTCATGATGTTTTCGGGCTTGCCGAAGCTGTGCAATCTTCCTTCTTTTAAGAGGATCATCAGGTCTGCATAATTTGCTGAAAGATTGAGATTGTGCGAGATGAGTAGCACGCCTTTGTTCTGGGTTAAAACGATGTCTTTGAGTAGTTTGATGATCTCTATCTGATAGTTTATGTCTAAATGTGAAAGGCTTTCGTCGAGGAAGATGAAAGGGGTTTCTTGGATGAGTGCGCGGGCGATATATACGCGCTGTTTTTCGCCTCCTGAAAGTTGATTGAGCCAGCGGTCTTTGAGCGCGCTGAGATTGAGCATGGCAAGTGTATCTTCCGCGGCTTGAATGTCTTCCTCGGTGTATTTTTGCATGAGTTTCATGAAAGGGTAGCGTCCCATGAGAACTGTGTCTAAAACGCTGTAATCGAATTCGCTCTTTTGCTCTTGCGGGATGAAGGCGATGATCTTTGCAAGCTCTGCTCTGGAATAGTCTCTGAGGTCTTTATCCTTGATAACGATGCTTCCCGAGCTTGCTTTTAGGTATCCCATGATGGCGAAAAGCAGGGTGGATTTGCCGGCGCCATTTGGACCGAGTAAGACACTGAGCCCCTTTTCGGGAATCTTCAGCGAGACATCCCTCAGCACTTCGTTATTGCGATAGCCGCAGAAGAGATTTTGGATATCAATCATTCTATCATCTCATCCAGTGCCTTTTTTGCTCTTTTAACGTAGTCTTCATCGTCATCGGCTTCTATTGCTCTTTTCAGCATCTCGGTGGCTTTATCCGGCATATCATTTGCCAGGTAAATCATTCCCATGTGATAAAGTAGCTCTGAGGGTAAGTCCTCTTTCATGTCTATCTTTTTGATCTGGTTTAGGGCTTTCGTGTAGTCTCCCTGTAGGTAACGCAGCCATGCCATGGAGTCTATGTAGCTGATCTGATTTGGGTCTTGCCTAAGCGCTTGTGTGATGAGTCTTTCTGCCTCGTCTAAGTCTGTGTTGTTCTCCAAGAGCAGATATCCGAGATTGTTTTGGAACTGAGCTTCTTCGGGGTATCTTTGGGTTGCAATGCGAAGATATCGTATCTGCTCGGGGATGCTTTTCATATCGCTTAGGGCTTCTATGATGAGTTGAAAGTCTTCTATTCCACCCACGCCGCGCTTGATGAGCTCTTCTGAATAGAGATATGCGGGAGTGGGATCAGTAATGCCGTTGACGTCCACATTGAGGAGCAGAAAGCCCTTTAGTGCACTCTCCGGGAGTCTTTCAATTTGTTTTGCTATCGCGAGTGCTGCTGCCACGTCGTCTTTTTGTTTCCTGCCTCTATAATCTGTGTGCAACATTGCCACATAAATGGCGCGGCTGAGGGAAGCAGAGGAATAAACGCTTTGGGCGAGAACATCAAAAGGCAGGGTGTCGGGATGCTTCAATTCATGTAAAAGCAGGAAGTTGTATATCTCTGCAAATGCTTCATCGGAATGCTTTTGCTTTTGCAGATAGTTGTAGATATTAGTTTGAGTGGCGCTGTCATCACGCATATAGGCGATTATGCTCATCACTCTGATCAGTTCGAGATTTTCAAGGCTGAAGATGTAATCGACATGCTCAAAGGCGATGTTCGACATACCGTTATTATCCAAAAAGAAGAGATAATCTGCCGCCATGGCCTGTTCTTGGGGAAGTTGGTAGCTCTTAAAATGTGTGGTCAATTCATCTATTCTGTCGTGATTGCGATACATGCGCAGAAGTGTCTGATCCGCTTGCGGGTTTTTGGGCAGGTCTTTGAGTATGCTCATGGCTTTAGTGGGATTATATGCCTCATACTCGCGCGCAATGAGCTGTTTGACATTGGGATCATCGAGGTTTTTGAGCGCTCTATTGAGCAGTCTCACGCTGGGTTTCTTGCCGCTTTCTTTTTGGCGAATGAACTCCCAATACCAGGTTCTCGCGTCGGGATGATCTTTGAGCAATATATCCAACGCCCAGTCCTGTCCTTCACGCTCTTCCATGAGTTCAAACACGCCGTATGCCAGCTGTAAAAGCTCTTTATCGCCTTTGATGAGATCCTTGTTATCCACCATGAGTTGAACTGTTTTCTTGCCGAAGCTTTCATCTTGTCCAAAGATATAGGCATAAGCAGCGCTTTTGAGTCTCATCTTCTTGATCTGCGGACTGCCCGTATCTTGCACGCTTGCCAGTTGCAAGACCTGTTCGGCTGATATAAAGTCTGAATAGTTAAATAGATATGATCCGCTCAAAAAGAAATAAATAGAGGCAGGATTCGGCTGTGATAGGTCTTCCACCTGTCTTGCTCTCTTGCTTTTCATGCCCGGCACGGCACAGCCGGAAAGCAAGATAATGCCCAAAAGAATGATTAGTATTCGTTTCAATTTTGCTCTTTTATCCTAAAACTGTTGGAGATTGCAAAGAGTTCGGTGAGCACGGGAAGCTTGTCCCCTGCAGGGAAATACACAACGTTGTCTATGAGGTAGCTCTTGCCTTCGTGATAAAAGGCGTAGCTCTGAAAGGCGCCGCCAATCAGGTGTTTTTCGTTTGTCCAAGCGCCGGCAAGCTTCAGCACATCAAATCCTGCCAATCTCGTTTGGCTTTTGCGCATGGTCTCCTCGGTAAGCTTATCCCCTTCAAAATACTTCTCGCCCAGCTCTTTTCTTTTCTCTATAAACCACTCTATGCCAAAGTCTGCCTCGTCCATCTCCTCATAATAGATGTTGATATACTTATCGGGAATCTCGCGCTCTTGCATTCTTGCGCGGTATAAAAGGGAGAGAAACCTGCCCTCTTTGTCATTGGAATAAAGCACATAGTTATCCGGGATCTGCATGGTGAAAGGATAGTGTTCCCAGAAGTGGGCGGGGATAACCTTCTGCTGGTAAGCCTGATAGCCTTGTCTCATCACCAAGCGTTGCAAGAGGATTTCATATATCTTTTCGCCCTGAACAGCTGCTACTTTCTTGAGGTTCAAGGGGTTTGATGCCAAGAGATAGAGGATCAGCTGGTCTCTGGTTGCATAGTTTTTTGCCACGAAGAGATCGCCGCCGCTTTGCTGAACTCGTGTGATGAAGTCCCCTGCAAGGCTTTCTCTCATGTGTTTCGAGACCTTCCCGCTGCTCTCTAAATCGCCGATGAACATTAGGTTGCGGTATTTGGCGTAGGTGGGATATTCGGAAATATCCTTAGGAATGAGATTAAAATACTTTTCGGGATAGACCAAGAGCACTTCCTGCTCGATAATGCCCTGTATGAAGGGGCTTACTGCCTCCCAATTGTCTTTATCGCAAAAGAGATAGATATCGAGTTCATCTCCCATGGCGATGCCTTTGGCGTGATCAATCAGCGAATCGAACTCTGTGTATCGATCCGGATCTGAACTGCCGCCTTTGCAGGAAAAGAGACTGATTGCGATCAATAATATAAGAAAATACTTAGCTTTCACTTTTACCTCCGGGCAAGATTAAAACACGGATATAACCAAATCCGCTGACGAGCGTGATGACGACCACGAGCCAAAACCATATCCTCACGCCGATGATCAGCCCTTGCGAGATCTCTGCAATAAAAGCATTTACTCCGAGTGCAAAGATGAGCCCCACCATCTGCATAAAGGTCTTTACCTTGCCGAGATTACCGGCGGGCACAACTATGCCTTTTTTGTGATAGATCTCCCTCAGCAGCGTAATTCCCACCTCTCTTATGAGGATGATAAAAAAGACGATCCAGCCGAGCTTAAAGGGCTGTTGAAAAGAGATCGCACTCAGCGCGCTGAGCACCAAAAGCTTGTCAGCAAGCGGATCCATGATCTTGCCAAAATCGCTGATCACATCCCACTTCCGCGCCAGAGTCCCATCCAAATAGTCCGTGAACGCGGCAAGCATAAAGATGATGAGACTGAGCATGGCAGCGCTTTCACTATCGCTCACAAAGGCTGCATAGATAAAGAAAGGCACCAAAATAAAGCGGAGCATCGTGAGGATATTCGGAATGTGTTTACGCATGCTCTTCCTCGTCCATTCTTTCCACAACCTGAATGCTATCCTCTTGGCTAAGCTGCAGATCCATCACAAAACTACGCATGATGAGATGAGAGATAATAGTGCCGATCACGCAGATAAGAGCCATCACAACAAAGCTCCACCAGATGAGCAGATTCTCCCAAAAGCTGAGATACACGCCTAAATAATAGACGGCAGCAGTGACTCCCACAGGCACGACAAACATAGTGAAACTACGCTTATTACTCTTCTTACGATAGCGCATTACATCCACCACGGAGAGCCTGCGAGACTGTTTATCAATATAGTTTCTCAGCTCCAAGACCTGCCTGCCAAAGACAAAGACTAAGAGCACAAGTATGGATATGAAAACCGTGAAATAGATGAAGTCATCCTTTTGATTTGAATAGCGCAATATCAGCTTTGCATAGGCGCTGCTTTGGCTGTCTATATCTTCATCTTGCAGATAGATACGCAGGTGGCTCATCACCTTTGCTTTCGTTTGAATTGCAGCATGACTTGCAGGGAAGCTGATGGTGATAACATCCGGCAGTTCATAGCCGGCGATGGTGCTATCCGTGTGCGGAAGTCCATAACTCTCCACCAAATCCATTCCCGCCTGAAAGCCTGTTTCGTGGCTATAGCTCAGATCCTTTTCCAGCCTCTGAATCCCTTCCAGGATGTTTTCCAGATTGCCTGTATCCGAGACATAGCAATATATCGGCAGCTCAGCCAAGTCTTCCAAAGTGGTTCGCTGCTGCCTGCCGAGTTCGTGAGCGATGAAGCCCCAGCCTCCAAAAAGCAGGGTCATCAGCACTAAAATGAGAAAAAACCTTTTATTCATTATTGATTCTCCATGCGTATAGTCGCTATGAAAAACGCCTTGTTTCCTGTTTGAATGATATTGGTAATTATGTCAAGCTCCGCGTTTTTTGCCTTCTGTAAAAGCTCGTCCATCCGCTCTGTGGGATAGATCAAGAGTGCTTTACCATCGTCTTTGAGACAGCGCAGAATAAGCGAGATCACATCGTCCATCTCACAATGAATCTCAAAGCGGCTGATATTGCGAGAGTGGTGCGGACTAAGCATTCCGCTGCCCTTTTTGCGCCAAGGCGGATTTGAGATTATCAGATCGTATTTGCCATTGTGCTCAGCGATATCCGAGACCAAGAACTCTATTTCCACCTCGGAAAGAGCGGCGTTTGTGCGCGCCAGTTCAATGAGCTCAGGCTGAATATCTATTCCGGTGATATGCCAATCCGGGCGCGATAGAGCCGTCATTACGCAGACTATTCCCGCCCCGCAGCCCGCTTCGAGCAAGGCTATGCCCTCTCTTTCATCTTTGATTGCTTCTTCATATAGAAGCTGGGAGACCCCGCTGACAGCCATGGAGCGGCGGTCTTGGAAAAACCTTTTGCCCTCAAAGGGCAGGATGATCTCCCCTGTGTCCAAATCTCAATCTATTTGCTCATCTCAAACATACGGTCTATGCAGCGCCCCGCCTTGACGGCAGTTTCATCGTCAACGGTGATATGATAGTTCTCCGTTTCCAAAGCATGCAGGACATCGGTGAGGTGAGTCTTTTTCATGTTTTGACAGATGGCACGCGGCGAGAGTGTCACAAAACTCTTTTCCGGATAGATGTGATTTAGATAATCGGTGAGCCCGTTCTCTGTGGCAAACACAGCTTTGTCGTTCTTTGCGGCAAAGTCTATCATTCCGCCGGTGGAGATCACGATATCCGCCTCATCCAGAATCTCTTTATCGCATTCAGGATGTGCCAAGAGCGTATGATCGGGATATTCCTTCTTGATTCTTTTGATATCGTCGGTAGAAAATCCCCATTGGTGGGTGGGACAATATCCATCCCAAGTGATCACTTCACGTCCCGTTTGACGCGCAGCCCAAGAGCCCAGGTTCCTATCGGGCACAAAGAGTATCTTCTGATCTTTGGGAATATTTGAAATGATTTTCACCGCATTTGAAGAGGTGCAACATATATCGCTTTCCGCTTTCACTTCCACAGAACTATTTACATAGCAGACCACTACGCTGTTGGGGTGTTTGGCTTTGAATTCTCTTAATTGCTCGGCAGTGATCATATCCGCCATGGGACATCCTGCATCATAGACCGGCAAAAGTATGCGCGACTCTCTATTAAGGATTGCAGCAGTTTCTGCCATGAAACGCACTCCACAAAAGACCACGATAGGGTTTTCTGCATCGCGCGCCATATAAGCCAATTGCAGTGAATCTCCGCGATAGTCGGCAATTTCCTGAACTTCCACGGCTTGATAGTTATGAGCAATGATCAAAGCATTCTTTTCTTCTTTAAGTTGTTTTATCTTTCTAATTGTCTCTTGCATTTGTATTTACCTTAAGGTTTTTTATATTAATATCCGCTGTGTCCAAAGCCGCCTTCAGAGCGTTTACTTTCTTCAAGGGATTGAACTTCAACGAACTCAGCTTCTTCTATTCGGCTAAAGACGAGCTGGGCAATCCGCATCCCATGGGTGATTTGCACCGGCTCTTCGCCGAGATTTGCCAATATGACCTTCACCTCTCCACGATAGTCTGAATCTATGGTTCCCGGTGAATTTAGAACACAGATGCCGTGATTAAGCGCAAGCCCGCTACGAGCGCGCACCTGAGCCTCATAGCCCAAGGGGATGGACAGCGCAAAGCCCGTGGGAACAGCCATTCTCTTCATAGGCAACAGCGTGATATCTTCGCCTAAGCAGGCATAGACATCATACCCGGACGAACCCTGCGTCATCCTTTTGGGCAAAGTAGCCTTATCGTGTAGTTTCTGAAAGGATATCTTCACGATTTACGGTTTAAAAGGTGATCTGCCAAGATGCGGAAACGTATGCTGCGCTCGCCCAAGGCAGCGATTCCCTTGATGGCTTCACGGGTGAGCTTTTGAGCCATGGCACGGCTTTCTTCCACTCCATATTGAGAGGGGAAGGTAGCCTTTCCGGCGGCCTCATCTTTACCAATGGTCTTGCCCAGGCTATGTTGAGTTCCTTCAACGTCCAAGAGATCGTCCACGATCTGGAAGACAAGCCCTATCTTCGAGCCATAATCTTCGATGATCTTGAGATCCTTTTCCGGAGCTCTGCCCGCTAAGGCACCAAAGCGCAAGGCAATATTGATCAATTTGGCGGTTTTATTGTTATGAATAAAATTCAGAGTTTTCTTGTCGGTCTTTTTCCCTTCGGCATCGATGTCTTCCATCTGCCCGGCGATCAAGCCTTTGATACCCGCAACTTCGCCTAATTCGCGCACAAATTGCACCTTAAGCGTATCCGGAATATCTGCATAAGTAATCAATTCAAATGCGTTTATCAAAAGGGAATCCCCAGCCAAAAGAGCTACTCCTTCGCCAAAGACGACATGACAAGACTTTTTGCCGCGACGCATATCATCATCATCGATATCCGGCAAGTCGTCATGGATCAGCGTATAGGCATGAACCATCTCGATTGCAGCGGCAACAGGTGTGATCTTATCCAGCTTTTCTCTATACATCTGATACGCGCTGATGGTGAGATATGGGCGCAATCTCTTTCCACCTGCAAAGACGCTATAGCGCAAAGCCTTATGAATATCTTTCGGATATTCGTCTTTACGAGGCAGGTAGCGGTCTAAAATAATGTTGACCTGCTCCTGCTTTTCTTTCATATCTTTTTTGAGCAAGACATTCGGATCCATATCTTACATCTCCTCTGCTTTGCCCGGGAGCTCTTCGCTGAGAATCTTGATCTTGGCTTCGGCTTCACTGAGCTTGGATTGACATTGCTTGAGATACTTGATGCCATCGGCATAAAGCGCGAGCATATCGTCCAAGTCGGTGTCACTACCGGATAACTTTTCCACGATCGTTTCCAACTTTTTTAAAGCTTGTTCAAAGCTAAGTTTTTCCAAGTTTGCATTTTCCATGCGATTCTCCCACTGTTTTTTGTGTAGAATAATAGAGTCAATGGATTCTGTCAATCAAAATTGTGCAATCTTATGTTTTTATGCCACTTTTCTTGATTATTTTCACCTCTTTTTTAGCCGATTTTCACAGATTATTCACATGCGCACGCAGCTTAATTCATAATGTCAATGGCAATCTAAACTGGTACACTTTGGCATTTGAAACTGGTACACTTTAAACTACTGTTTCAGATGTTTAATTCTAAAGCTGTCACCCAGCATTGTAATTGCATGTGCATGGTGTAACAGT
>DUNQ01000146.1 GCA_012839325.1 Candidatus Cloacimonadota bacterium | reverse complement strand
CAAAGTAATTGTTGTGACCTGCTAAAATCGGATCTGAGGGATCAGGAATGATGTAGTCCGGCTCGGTGTTGAGCGTACTTCCCCCCAGATAGATGTGAACCTCTCTGCGCCCATCTTTACTTTCAAGAGGTGTACCTATCAAGACAATATCATTGTATCCATCGCCATTGATGTCCCCGCCGCCTTTAATATTTCCACCCCAGAGATATGTATCATCAAAGTAAGGTTCGATAGTTGTCAACAGCTGCATTGCTTCCTGTGAAAACAGGAACCCTGCGATGCTAAAGAATGCTAAAATAACAATTGTTTTCCGCATGTTAAATCTTTTATGTTTCATCTTTACTCCTGTTAAGTTGCTAAATCTAAAGGGTTAGTGTAAATTCCAATTCCCTAATTTTGAGGGTTCATGAAAGAGTCGCTCTGATCCCTCATTAATCACGATTCATATTAGTTTTTACTGGTAGTTCCATGTTGCATGAATTTGTATTTCTGTCAACTACTATCTTTTGTTCACATACCCCCATTTTTTAAACATGGTATTATCATCTGCTGCCCCTCTGTCCATTTACCGCCGAATTTGAGTATGTTATATCTCCTTACATGGGCAAAACAATAGCTTAAGACTTTAGATATCCTATAATAAACGAAGTCATATATCTGCTTCCACTTCCGGTTTGAGTGTTTCATCATACTGGGAAAGCTATAGAGCAGTTGATGAGCATAACTTTTCAAGGAATACACATAGCACATTGCCAATAACAGTAGTTGGTTCATATTTTTCAATCCGACATAGGACATCAACTGCATCTTTTCCCATCCATATTCTTGTTTTACATGCTTATTGACTTCTTCGATTTTCCAACGTAATCTATACATCTGCAAGACTTTTTGAGCGATGACTTCAGAGCTCAAGTCCAGATTCGGAAAATCGCAAAGGAAATAAAAGTAACCATCTTTTCTGTTTTTGCGTGTCGGGGTATATCTGGCCACTACCAGCCAAGCTTCTAATGTGTCAGGGTTCTTCCTTGGATATCCGTCCAATCTGATTTTCACCCTTTTAACTCCTGCTTGAAATGTGTCCTTTCCGGATCTTGACTTTATTATCTGATTAAGTTTAACGGACTTTGCCACTTTCTTAAAGTTCTGTTCTTCACCATCTATTATCAGACCTCTATTTCCTACCGCACGAATAATATAGTTACACTCATGCTCTTTCATGAAGCTATACATAGACCTGCTATCATAACCTCTATCAAATACGTATGTTCCACGATTACCACTTGCTATGATAACATCGATCATTCTGTCATGGGTTATCTGAATCAAGCTGTCCTTTTCGATCTTACCTGAAACAAGATCAGAGCTAAGGGGCATTATTTGGAAACCTTCATCTTGAGGCTTGCAGGCAATGAGATTAATCAGGTCATAGCCATATTTACTGCAATCTCCGGTGCTCCCGTCTCGCACCTTCTTCAAGCCCTCCATCTTTGTAGCTTTAGACTTAACTAAATCACTATCATCAACTATGATAACACTGTCATTGTCGATACTCTTAGCCTGTTTATCGATAATGTGTTGTTGCAGTCTGACTCCAAAGTCTTCTCTGCTTAAATTCCGATAAAGTCGCTCACAAGTTTTCTTGTTTGTGATATTTTCGCCTAATGTTTGAGCTATTCTATTGCAAATTACCGACTGGCTCTTTATTATACCTAAAACCATATCAAACATAAACTTATGTTCCGGTAACGTGAAGAATGGTCTAAAATAGTTCAGTAATTGATGAAGTTTTACTTGCAAAGAATGCTTAGTTTTGTTTTGATGTCTGCAAATCATGGGTGACTCCTTTTTGTGTTATTTGCAGATTTCATCAAATT
>DUNQ01000123.1 GCA_012839325.1 Candidatus Cloacimonadota bacterium | reverse complement strand
GAGGATTCCATCTTTAGGCTGGCCTTTTTCTAATTTAAGTTTGGCGGGAAAGCTAACATCCGAAATCTCGCTGGGCGAATTATCATAATAATACATCATGTCGGAAGCTACGCCGCTTTTTGGATTTACCTCAATGGTTTCCAGATAGAAAAGCTGGTCGGGTTCCGTACCGCGATAGACTCGGTATTCAATGATTCGCTTGCTGCGGTGAAGCGGCTCCCATGAAAGGATAAGTCCGCCACCGTCATCGGCTTCGATATCCGATACGGTGAATTTTGCAACAATGTTGTCATCTTTTTTTTCCTTCTTTTCGGCCTGTATCATCACACTTGAGAGGATAAAAGCAAAAAGCAGGAAAAGGATAAGGCGACGTTTGTCTAACCTCATACGTTTCACTCCTATTTTTACATTAACAATATATTTATCACTATCTGTCCAACTGCATAATTTGGTGCTATTATGTCAAACACTTTTTTATAAAAAGCCCGGAAAAGGCGATTTTAAGGCAAAATATACTATATATTTGTCAAAACACCGAGAGTCAGATCCTTCACAAAAGTCCTGAGCCAATTTTTATTTCCTGGCGATATAGGTGAAAGCTTTTTCCACCTCTTTGATCATCATCATGGCTCTTGTCTCTGAAGTGAAAGCACCTTCTTTTTCCAATGCTTCAGTGATCTGATCCACGCAAACATTAGCCACTATCATGCGCGAATATTCACAAGCGGAGCTTTCCTGCTTGCCTTCAGACATCGGCCTTTGATAGCTGATCTTAGAGATCGTTGCACCGCCGGCGCCGTTTTCCATGGCAACCATGCTCAGCCTCTGTCCTTCACCATCTGCACAAACCAAGCCTATCTCACACATTCCGGTAAGAAAGCTACGTCGTGAGAGACTCTGAGCTTCCATGCCCGCTTTGCGCCATTCTATCCCGCCCTTGATGGAATCTATCGCACTGATGATCTGCTCCATGCTGGCTGCTTGACTGGCTTTACTGCTGCTGATGCGCGTATTCATCAAGCCTTTGCCAAGCGGATAGATATATGCAATCCCACGCCCGGGCTCATCCAGCTTTGCCTCCGAGATATACATCTCCAAAACCTGATCCACATCATATTTACTCATGACCAAGCTGATGATTTCCTTATCCGCGGGGATAGTGATGCGCAAAAGCCCCAGCTTATCCCGCACGCCCGTGCCCGTGCCATAGCTTGTATAAGGAACGCTTGCGCCCGCATTTAGGGCAATACGCGCCACAACGTCTCCCTCTGAGCGCTGAACGATGCAATCCAAGCCCACCAATTCATCAAAGAAGTGCTGATCCTCACCGGGCACCTCTTTCAGCTTTTTATAAACCATATAATCTTCATGAGCTTTCAAGCCGATCAAAGGAGTGCTGAAAATGGCGCCCCTGCCCGGCGTGCTGAGTTCAAATTCTTTTGCTACCAGACTCATCAGCGCGCTTTCGAGATCCTTAGCCACGAGAACGCTGATTATCTCGGCGGGATCATAGACCAATTTACCCGCCTGAGCTAAGCCGAATATTCCTCGTCCTTGCCCGAGTATGGAGCTGCGCCCGGTTTCCACGAATATGCGCTCAATCCCCAGTTCGTGCAAGAAGTCTATCAGCCTGCCCGAATAAGCTTTAT
Organism: Candidatus Cloacimonadota bacterium; assembly: GCA_012839325.1. Taxonomy (GTDB): domain Bacteria; phylum Cloacimonadota; class Cloacimonadia; order Cloacimonadales; family Cloacimonadaceae; genus UBA5456. The sequence goes on along the minus strand of DUNQ01000123.1, from coordinate 224 downwards.
TTATAATGATGGTGATCTTTGAGATTTTGCTGATGCTTTTCATGCTGCCACCTCCTCGGCTTCCCTCAGCTCATCTGCTTCGAGAGCCTTTAGCGCCTTCTTACGTCTCCGATTTACAACCAAGCCCACGCTGAGCACGGAGATGATTGGGCATACAGATGCCATGCTGAGAATGCCAAAGCCTTCCGCAGCGCCCACCTGAGTTCCTATTCCCAGCCCCAAAG
>DUNQ01000122.1 GCA_012839325.1 Candidatus Cloacimonadota bacterium | reverse complement strand
TAGGCGGCGCAACCACCGACGTATTCAGCCACATAAACGGCCATCTTCAAAGAACCGTAAGCGCAAATCTCGGCATGAGCTACAGCGCGCTAAACGTGCTCAAAGAGCGTGGCATAGACGAACTGATGGAGAAACTACCCTCAAACTACGATGAAAACCTCGTGCGCAATTACATAGGCAACAAGACGCTCTACCCCACGCTAAATCCACAAAGCAAAGCGGAACGCAGGATAGAGCATGCAATCGCCAAAAGCGCCATCTCACTTGCATTTATCCAACATCAAAACATGCACTACAATCGCACAAAGCTCGGCTATTTAGATAGCAAGAAGAAAGACAACCGAGACAAATATGAAGAGAAGTTCCAATACGTAGCCGACGAAGAAAAGCATTACTTTTATCCCAGCGACATAGAGCTAATCATCGGTGCCGGCGGAGTCTTTGCCCATGCGGAAAACAAGGAACAATGCCTTGATATCCTCATCAGCGGCTTCCAACCCTTAGGAATCTCTGAACTCGCCATAGACAAACACTTTATCACCCCGCATTTGGGCGCGCTCACGCAGACGGATCCTGACTTGGCTCACGAAGTATTAACCAAAGATTGCATAGAAACCCTCGCCATCTACGTGCGCCCTATCTTCCCCATGAGGAAGCCCAGGCCTGTGCTGCAAGTGGAATACGACAGCAATCGCCAGATCATCATGGGCAACACCATCACGCGTCTAAACGCAAAAGAAGGCACGAGTTACAAGATAATCGCCCAAAAGAGATGCAGGATAGACGGCGCGCGCACAGAGGCCGAATTCATCACCGACCTCCCCGTAATCATAGACACGAGATACGATCTCATCAAACACAGTCCAGATCTAGATTCCCTCTTTACCCATTACCAAAGCGAAGGCGATGAACAGCTCTTCAGAAACGCCTCCAGGCCAAAAGAAGACGACTATCAATACATCGTTGAACTCCCCTATGAAGGCGAGATCATGAAGTCCCACGGCGAGAGCGTTGAACCCAGCGAGATCGTTGCTGTAAATCACTATGCCCCGCCCCGCCTCTTTGTGGTGAACACCCTCACCAAAAACATCAAAATTCCCCCTCATGTAATAGAACAAAGCCTGACCGTCCAATCCGGCGATGAAGTAGATTTCGACGAGATCCTCCGCGAACCTCTGCCCGATTATGAATACCGCATGCCCCACTATTCACCCGTGCGCGGCAGGGTGGAATTCGTAGATAACAGAACAGGCCTCGTGGTGCTCTCTGAAATCCAGCAATACAGCCGAAAGCCGGTAAGGATCAATCTCGCCGAAAGACTGGGCGTAAAAGGCAGACAAGCCGCAAGATACCTCAAAAAAGAGGTAGGCGATTTCGTTTATGAAGGCGATCTTTTAGCAGCCAAACTGAGCGGTGGAAACCCTTTATTCGTTAAGACCCCCACCACCGGCAAGATCATCAATATGGAGTATAGAACCGGCATCGTAACGGTTCACTACGAGCCAAATCCATTCAACTACTTTGCCAATGTGAAGGGCAAAGTGCTCAGCATCGAAGACGAGAAAGCCATTCAGATAGGCTATCAAGCAACGCGCTTGGACGCTTGCATAGGCTGGGGACGCGCCTCATTCGGCAATCTCTTTTATCTTGAAGATAGAGACTTCCCCGCCATTCCCGAGGAGAGCATCGTCGTGCTCGGTTTCATTCCAAACCTAAAAGACCTCAAACACCTTAGTAAGCATAGCAAAGGCATCATCTGCAGCAGCATTATGCAAAAAGATGCCGTGGAATACCTAAGCATGGAGCAGGGCGTGATCAACACCGGCAACGAAGAAAACATCACCCCGCTCATACTTTTACAAGGTTTCGGCGATCTTCCCGCTGATGAACAACATCTGAATTTCTTAAGAGAAAGCAGCAACAAACTCTGCATGATCGATCCCCATACGAGGATTCGCGCAGGGGTTGTTCGCGCAAATATCAATGTCATTACATAAGACCGCGGTATTGCCTTGCGATCCGCTTTTAAACGTATAAGACCTATATATTAGGAGGTTTGAAACCATGCTCAAAGAACTAATACAAAAAAACCGAAGCTACAGAAGATTTGACCAAAGCAAGCCCGTAAGCCGCGAAACACTCACCGAGCTGATAGACTTGGCCCGGCTCTCGGCGAGTGCTGCAAACCTACAGAATCTCAGATTTTGGCTATTAGACGAAGCCAATGAAGAGCTTTTTTCCGGCCTGACTTGGGCAAATTATCTTCAAGATTGGGATGGCCCCGCAGAAGGCGAAAAGCCCGCGGCATATATCCTCATCTTGGCTCCGCGCAACTTCACGAAGTTCATTTATTTTGACACCGGCATCGCCTGCCAAAGCATTCTTTTGGGAGCCACTGAGCGCGGACTCGGCGGCTGTATGCTCGCATCTGTAGATAAAGACCATGTGCAGATGAGCCTCGGCATTCCCGAAGAATATGAGATAATCCTCGCCATAGCACTGGGCGTCCCCGACGAAGAAGTCATCATCGATGATGCTGATAGCAAAGAAAACATCGAATATTGGCGCGATAAGAAAGATAGGCATCGCGTGCCTAAGCTTCCACTGAAGACGCTTATCTTAAACTAAAATAACAAATTGAAGCAGGCAGAGCAGGATAATTTGCTTTGCCTGCTTTTTTTGTATTTAAATAGAACACGGATTGAACGGATCAAACGGATTTGCACGGATTAAAGCTCGCTGCGCTCGCTGATTTAGCGATTTAACGAACTCTACAGTTGCTGTAGCTGTGGATTCGATAAGTTTCGTGCCGAGGTGATCTATCTGACTATAACACCCAGCCCACAGTCGAAGAGCACATATCGTATTGCTCCCCTATAGGATACAGCTTAGCTTCCGCTTATGATATGGTCATACCTATGACCACATCATGACCACATCATCACGAGAACCCCATAGGGAAGAAGCGAAAAAGATCTATAAACCTGGAAACTCTCATCCGTGTAAATCCGTTTGATCCGTTCAATCTGTGTTCTATTAAATAAGGAATGCTGCCACTCGTCGCAACAAGGACGTTCCGACCCCTACCATAGCAGAGTCGATCATGCCAACAAGGGGGTTTGGAAACCACCCGTGAAAGCAGCAAAGCTCGTTAAATCTTTAAATCGTTAAATCGCTAAATCGGCGAGCGCAGCGAGCTCCCCCAAATCTCCTTGTTGACAAAATTCTCATAATATTATTTGCTGATACCATATGGATAATATGATCGTTTTCAGTGTTTACGAGGTCAATCATCACCTCAGACAAGTCTTGGAAAGCAGCATTGAGCCGCTCTATGTGAGGGGAGAAGTATCAAATTTCACCCACCACAGTTCAGGACACATGTATTTTAATCTCAAAGACGAATCTGCAACTTTGCGCTGCACATTCTTCAGAAATGCAAATCAAAGACTGGACTTTCTTCCGCAAGATGGGCAGAGCGTAATTTGCTTCGGGCGCATCACACTTTTTGAAAAAGGCGGAAGCTATAACCTCAATGTTTCCACCATGATGCCCGCCGGCGAAGGCGAGATTCAAGCCCGCATTGAAGCACTTAAAAAGAAACTCAAAGCAGAAGGCTTATTTGAACCCATCCACAAAAAAACGCTCCCTCCTTACCCGGAAAAGATTGGCATCATCACCTCCCCCACCGGTGCCGCGCTTCAGGATATCAGAAGCGTTCTCGCGCGCCGCTTCCCCGTGCAGGCTTTTGTTTACCCCGCAACAGTTCAGGGCAAAGACGCGCCTCCCACCTTAATAAAAGGCATAAATTATTTCAATGAAAGCATGCCGGTGGATCTGATAATTCTCACGCGCGGCGGAGGTTCCCAAGAAGATCTCTTTTGCTTTAATGACGAGGCCTTAGCGCGCGCAATTTTCGCCTCCAAGATCCCCGTCATCTCCGCGGTTGGACACGAAATAGACTTCAGCATCAGCGACTTCGTAGCGGATCTTCGCGCACCCACACCCTCTGCCGCAGCCGAGATAGCAGTGCCCAATAAAGATGACCTGAATATACACCTGAACAGCATCAAACAGCGCATGAATCTCATATTGGAAGGCAAGCTAAACATTCATAAAAGAAGGCTAAGTGAGACCGCCTCTACGCTTTCGCACTATCATCCGCAAAGATTATGGCAAGAATATCAACAGAGATTGGAC
>DUNQ01000121.1 GCA_012839325.1 Candidatus Cloacimonadota bacterium | reverse complement strand
GATAGAGCCCAATATAAATCATGTCAACATTAGCTATCTTATAACCAACTAAGATGCTGCACATAAACAGTGTAAATAGAGATGTTTACACCTCAATATAAGGACAGGAAATGGAGCAAAAATACATTCGAAACTTCTGCATTATCGCGCACATCGACCACGGTAAATCCACACTTGCAGATCGCTTTTTGGAAGCGACAAACATGGTGGAAGCCGGAGTTGAGCACTCACAGTACTTAGATAATATGGAACTGGAGCGCGAAAAAGGCATTACCATTAAATCCCGCGCTGTGCGCATGACCCATAAATATGAGGGTCAAAAATACATACTAAATCTCATCGATACCCCCGGCCATGTGGACTTCTCTTATGAAGTATCCCGTGCTTTGGCTTCTTGCGAAGGTGCAGTCCTGCTCGTAGATGCTTCGCAAGGCGTGGAAGCGCAGACCATGAGCAATCTCTATATGGCGCTGGATAACAACCTGGAGATCCTTCCCACGGTGAATAAGATCGATCTGCCCAAAGCAGATGTAGAATATGCCGTGCACGAGATTGAAGAGATCCTAGGCAGCGATGAGAGCGAGATCGCCAAGATCAGCGCAAAGACAGGCGAAGGCGTGTATGACCTCTTAGATAGAATCATCCGCCAGCTTCCGCCTCCCAAGGGCGAGGTAAATGCTCCCACTCAAGCCCTTATTTTCGACTCCTTTTTCGATCAGTATCGCGGAGTGGTGATCATGGTGAGAATCTTTAGCGGAAACCTCAAAAAAGGCGATAGAATCAAGCTTTTCAGCACAAATCGTGAATATGATATCGAAGAAATAGGCTATTTGGGACTGAAATTTGAGCCTCAGGAAGAGCTAAAAACAGGCGAGGCGGGATATATCATCGCCAATATCAAGGACGTTGCAGACGCGCGCGTGGGCGATACCGTCACCTATGCGAAGGATGGTTGTGAGAGCGCTCTGCCCGGTTTCCTCGAGCCAAAACCCATGGTCTATAGCGGAATCTTCCCCGTCAATGGCGAAGACTATGAAAATCTCGTTGAGGCGATGGCAAAGCTCAAGCTCAACGACGCTTCACTGGTCTATGAAAAAGAAAGCTCTGCCGCGCTCGGATATGGCTTCCGCTGTGGTTTCTTGGGCATGCTCCACCTGGAAATCGTGAAAGAACGCCTGCTTCGTGAATACAATATTCCCATAGTTGCCACCACGCCCAGTGTGAGCTTTCGCATCGGGCTTTCCGGCGACAAAGTTGTGGAAGTTCACAATCCCATCGATTTCCCTGATCCCGCGCATATTGAATACATTGAAGAGCCTTTCATGGATACCGAAATCATTGTCCCGGAAGAGTATATCGGGAATATTATGAGGCTGGCGCAAGATCGTCGCGGAATCCAAAAAAATATACAATATATAGATGAAAAACGGGTGGCGCTGCATTATGAGATGCCGCTGATCGAGATCATTTTCGACTTTTATGATAAACTCAAAACCGTAAGTCGCGGCTATGCTTCGCTGGATTATTCTTTCCTGGATCACAGGGTGTCAAACGTTGTGAAAGTGGACATACTTATCAATGGCGAAAGAGTTGATGCGATGAGCTTTATCTGTCATCATGACAAGGCGCATAGTTGGGGTAAATCGGTCACGCGCACGCTTTCTGAGGTGATCCCGCGTCATATGTTCAGGATCGCTCTGCAGGCTTCAATCGGCGCAAAAATCATCGCGCGCAGCACCATCAATGCGCTGCGAAAAGACGTTCTGGCAAAGTGTTATGGCGGAGACGTGAGCCGTAAACGTAAGCTGCTTGAAAGACAAAAAGAAGGCAAGAAACGCATGAAGGAGATCGGGAATGTAACGGTTCCGCAAGAAGCTTTCCTTGCCGTAATGAAGGCAGATCGCGACTGATCTGAGATTTTCAGTCATGAAAAAATGGCTTGCGCTGTGCTTTTTGACAATTCTCGTCGGCACAATGCAAGCCATTTCTATTAGTTCTGTATTATTTGAGGCAGATTTCTCCGTCGATGAAGAGGAGATGATCGCTCGCAGTGGAGTGGTCTTCGGCGAGGAATATGATCCCGAAAAGATAGACGAATATAGCGCAAATCTCTATGATTACTTTCATGAGAAAGGGGAATATTTCATACACATCCCGCGTCCGCAACTCGTTCCGCTGGAAGATGATAGCTTGCAGCTGGTCTATAAAATCACAAGGTTTGTCTCCGGTGATGAGGTGGGGCTTTCCTTTTCCGGTCTGCGCTATCTCAGTGAGAGTAAACTGCGGGAATATCTTGCTCTTAGTGAAGATGCTGCGCTCTCTTTTAATGAGCTTCCCCTGCTGTTTGATAACATCCTTGCCATTTACGAAAAACGCGGGCATCTCTTTGTAAAGGCGAGTCTTGACAGCTTGGTTTTGGATGAGAAGCTGGTCGCTCACATAAATATCGATGAAGGCAAGCCGCTGGATATCAAAAACTTTCACTTCAGCGGGAATAAGATCAGCCGCGAAGGCGCCTTGCTCAAAAGCTCGGGGCTGCTAAATGCGGAGTCTATAACGCAAAATACGCTCATCCAGGCTGAAGAAAACCTCCTGCGAAAGTCATATATTCGAGAGTGTAATATCGTTCCGCTTGATGAGGAAAACTTGGGTATATTCATCAAAGAAGGCAAGATGAGCTTTCTGGAAGGGGTCTTGGGGCTCAGCGAAAAAAGCGGCAAAAGAGAGCTCACGGGCATGGTGAATATCCGCTTTCTCAATCTCTGGGGAACCGATAGACAGATCGCGCTGAATTGGCGTAAGACGGCGACGGATCTCAGCACCCTGAGGCTCAGCTATCACGAGTCGGGATACGGCTTTCTCCCTCTGCAAGGGGACTTTCTGATCTCGCGAGAGGCGCAGGATAGCACTTGGATAAAAAACCAAACAGCGATGGATGTATATTTCAGTTCTCTGCAGCATAAGATAGGTCTTGGCTTCGGCGCGCAGAGTGTATTTGCCGGCCATTCACAGAGCGAGCTGCCAAAGAGTTCAGAGCTCTCCGCTTCAGCCTTTTGGGCGTTTCAAAACACGCGCGGGACATGGGCTCCCGTCTCAGGATATCAGCTTGAAGGGAAATACTCTCTACATAAAGCCAAGCAAGGCCTCTATCACAAAAACCAAGCCTCCGCAGGCAAATATACAGCCCTCGGAAGCGGCTTTGTTCATTATATAAACGGAAGATATCTCTCAACAAGCATCAAAGAACCCCGGGAGTTCGATCTTTGGGGCTTGGGAGGTTATAACAGCCTACGCGGATACAGAGAAAATGAGTTCTTGGCTGAGAGCTTGGCGCTCATTCAAAACGAAATCCGCTACCTCGCCGGCGAGGATACTATGCTCTATCTTTTGGCAGATTACGCCATGATCTTGAAGCCTAATAATCACAAGAAATATGATTTAGCAGGTTTCGGGATAGGACTCAAGCAATCCACACGCCTTGGCATGCTCAGTATTGAATATGCTTTGGGAATTAGAGATAAGTCTTTGAGTAGCCCAAGCTTAGGTATGATTCATCTCGGAATAGAATTGGCAATGTGAAAATATTACTTGCCAAGAATCTCGCGATTAATAATATGTCTCCTAAATAAGAAGTACATAGTCGTGCATAAGGACTGTTTGAAAGTTACACCTTAAACTCAATAGTAATTTTCATAGTTAATAGTTAATCGCATGACCTGTTTTTTATTTGTACCAATGAAAAATAACAAAAAAACGTAAGTGATCCCAAAAAAGGGATTGTGCTTATGGAGGAATCAATGAAAAAAACAATGCTTATTGCAATGCTCGCAATGTTTCTCTTTGGAACGCTTGCTATTACCGCTTGCCAGCCCAAAGCAGAAGAAGTTGAAGTAGAAGAAGTTGAGGAGATCGAGGAAGAAGAAGTCGAACTCGACGAAGAAATCGTTGAAGGCGAAGAAGTCGAAGCTCCCGCAGAAGAAGTACAGGAATAAGTTTAACTTAGTATTAGTTTAAACAGTCCTTAAAAAATGGGTAACTTAGCTTACCCATTTTTTTTGCTCAAAAATTGCTTGCCATATATACGCATTCTAAAATAATGTAGTTGAGAAGCTATTCTCTTTTGTGCTTCGATGTATTTGCTTGAATATAAAACAAATAAAAGAATATAAAGGAAGATTTGAATGAAAATCCTCGTCGTAAACTGCGGTAGCAGCTCCCTCAAGTATGAAGTCTATAACATGCCGGAAAAAACAAGTGCCGGTAAAGGACTCATTGAACGCATCGGTCTCTCAGACGGAATTATCACCCAACATGTAGGATGTGACAAAATCTCGGAAACCACTGATATCCCAAACCATAAAGTGGCTTTTGAACTTATGACAAAGTTTCTCATGGACCCCAAAGCGCCCATTATTGAATCGCTTAAGGAAATAGGCGGAATAGGACACCGTGTGGTGCATGGCGGAGAGCAATACTCAGCCTCTGTGCTTATTGATGATAACGTAATTGAAGCCATTGAAAAGAACATAGAACTGGCGCCGCTGCACAACCCTGCCAACCTTACGGGAATCCATGAATCAGCCTCTGCTTTCCCGGGCGTGCCGCAGGTTGCGGTGTTTGACACCTCTTTCCATCAGAGCCTCCCGCCCAGTGCATATCTATATGGTATCCCGCGTGAGTTTTATGATCGCTTCCGCATCCGCCGTTATGGCTTCCACGGCACCAGTCATCGCTATGTGGCAGGAATTGCTGTGGATATGATGAAGCGTAGTTCAGAGAATACAAACCTCATCACTTGTCACCTTGGTAATGGTGCTTCCATCACTGCCATTCAGGGCGGAAAGTCTGTGGATACCTCAATGGGCTTCACCCCACTGGAAGGACTCATGATGGGCACAAGAAGCGGGGACCTCGACCCCTCCATCATCTTCTATCTCCAAGAAAGAGGATACAGTGCGAACGAACTGCAGGATATCCTTAACAAAAAGAGCGGATTGCTCGGACTTTCGGGAACCTCCAGCGACTTGCGCGACATCGAAGCAGCTGCTGAGAATGGTTGTGAAAACGCCATACAGGCGCTTGATGCCTATGCCTATCGCATTCGTAAAAGCATTGGCGCTTATGCCGCAAACCTCATCAAGGTGGATGGCATAGTATTTACCGGCGGCATAGGTGAAAACGCCATCAAGATGAGAGAACGTATCTGCCACAGATTAGAGAACATAGGCATACATATACATCAAGATAAAAACCGTGAAGTGGGCGGTAATCCCGGAATCATCTCCAAAGCCTATTCGCCCGTGACCATACTCGTAGTCCCGACCAATGAAGAACTTCAAATTGCTCTGGATACAGCAACTATAATAAACCCAGAGGATAATAGCTAAGAATATTTGATAAACCCCTAACCTTTTTCAAAACCCTTGCAGGAGGTATAAATGAAGCGGATTCTAATCGTGCTGCTCCTTGTGATGTGCAGTCTTTTAAACGCCGTGTCCATCCGTGGTATACGCGCACTCGGAGAGCCGGTTGTCGCCTGTCGTCTCGCTCTCCAAATGGATGAAAACACCGACTTTCAGGTTCAAAAAAGAGCCGGCGGTTTTTATATCAGAATTGCCGGATTTGACGGGATTCTCCCCGCACCTAACCTCAGTCAAAGCTTCTTTGATTATATAGATGCAGACCAGAACGGGATACTTGTGCGAACAAGTGAGAACCTCAGCTATGAAACCATGGCGCTCACCGATACAAAAGCCTTGGTAGTGGACTTTTACAAGCCGGCAGAGACCAAAGAACAAAGGCTTGCGCTTGCCAGATTCCACACAGACCGCGGGCGCATCGCTCGTGCAGACAAGATATATCACGAACTCTATATAGACTATAACGGACACTACGATATACTCTTAGCCTGGGGCGAACTCTTGATCAAAAGAGGAAGCGATCGCGCATCCGAGAAACTGAAGATGATACCCTCATCCAGCCAGTTTTACTCACGTGCACAAGAGCTGCTAAGTAGCGTTGATCCCAAGCATATAGATACCTCCAATGAGCCCATGATGGAAGTGGTAGAAGAAGAGATAATAGACCTCAAGCCCGATCCGGCGATTGACTATAAACTCCCCGAAGATGATGATGAATATATAGAGAACGAACTGCAAAGGATACTCAAAAGAAGCGATATCACCGAGATGATTGACGACCGTGATTCGCTGTGGCAAAAGCTGAATATCGTTGTAGTTGCCGCCATCATCGTCGTGGCAATACTGCTTATCTTCATCATTGTTCTGCTGTTACGCCTAAGAGCCGCAAAGAGAAACGTAAAGCACGGCGTTAAGAAGAGAGCTACAAAAATGGACTCTGCGACCATCACAAAGATGGTAAGCAAGCTGCTCTCTGACGGATGGACAAATAAAGAGATAGCCCGCGAGCTCAAGATCAGCCGATATGAAGTGGAACAAGCCATCAAACGCCTGCACTATTTAGGTGGATATGACGATTAAGTTTAAGCTGGTTTTGCGCTATTTTGCAGTGATCTTGACCCTGCTGATCATAGCCCAGAGTCTCTCTGCATCGAGCTTTGACTCCATATTCGATAACAAAGTGAAGAACCGCTTTGCCGAAAGTCTCTTACACAAATCAGCGTTGAATCAGAGCTTCGAATACGTTCCCGCCGAAGATGGTTTCGTCCATCGCTTCCCCTCTTTCAGGGAGTTCGGCGAGAGCTTTGTAGAAGCCTTTGACATCGGCTCACCTCAGCGCGCGCTGTTTTCATATCGCCATCCCGATCTGACCGCTGATTTCAACATCTATGCCGGATACGAATCAAACCTCCATGAGGACGACAGTTACGGCTTCCTCTACAAAGGCTGGGAAGTAAACGCTATCGCACTGAAGAAGCTGCACTTACACACGGATTGGTATAACGGCCGCTTCTACGGTGACCCAGAGCTTTCCGGCACAAACCTCTTGGTAAATAGCTGGCATAAAACCGACGACAGAACCATCACCACGGACAACATGAGAGGCGAATTTGCCTACGTTGATAAGAAGATGAAGCTCGCGATCGGCCGCAACACCTTCCAAGTGGGCAATTCGTTGAGCGGAAGCGTGATCCTCAGCGACATTACAAACGATTACGGCTACCTCCTCGGCGAATTTAAACTGGGCGATTTCAGCTTTGCGCTCATGCACGGCTCGCTCATGGCAGATAGCGTCAAAACCCTCACTGGATCGCACTATTATGACAGCAAAGCCTATCCCGATAAGTTCATCTCTCTGCACCAGCTGAATTGGCAAGCAGGAAAGAATACCGAGCTTTTCTTAGGAGAAAGCGTGATCTATGGCGATAGAGGAATAGACGTCAATTACCTGTTGCCCAATGCCTTCTGGCGCGCCACCGAGCACAACCTCCATGATAGGGATAACATGATGCTCTACGGCGGCCTAAATCAGCGATTGCCAAAGGATATGCTACTCTATTTCCAAGTCGCTGTCGATGAATTTAGCTACGGCAAGATCTTCAGCTCGTGGTGGGGCAATAAATATGCTCTACAAGGCGGGCTGGAACTGCCTCTTCCCTATGCTGATCTCGCCATGGAAATCACCGCCGTGCGCCCATATACATACGCCCACTATTGGGATAGCCTAAAGCTTTGCCGTCGTGGGAATACATGGTGTGATTCATGTAGTGGGCGTATGTATATGGGCGCACGGCGGTGATTTCCATGGCGAGATCAGCATAGGGAAGAGGCAGTTAGCTACGGCAAGATCTTCAGCTC
>DUNQ01000120.1 GCA_012839325.1 Candidatus Cloacimonadota bacterium | reverse complement strand
CATCTATTCGCCTATTCTTAAGGTGAATTTCTCGGTCACCCATCAGCGCGTGAAAGAGAAGATGAACTATGATAAACTCATCATAGATATTCATTCCAACGGTGCCGTAGAACCCATGATAGCTTTGTTCTTGGCTGCCAAGATCCTCAAAGATATGGCAGGAAAGATCAGCTTGTTTGAAACCGAGCCGGAGTATATCCGCGAAGTGGAACTTGATCCCGAATTAGAAGAGCTTGAGCAGATCCTCAATATGAGCGTGAAAGAGATTGAACTCTCCGTTCGCGCTGCAAATTGCCTGGATAATGCCGAGATCATCACAATCGGCGATCTGGTTTCCAAGACGGATGCGGAGATGCTTAAGTTCCGCAACTTCGGAAAGAAATCGCTGGAAGAAATCCAAACTAAACTTAAAAAATATGATTTGGAACTTGGAATGGACGTGGAAGGAATCTATGAAAAGATTCGTGAAGCCCGCTCCAGAGGAGTCGTGCCGCCTGTAAAATTTAATGAAAGCGGCGAAAGAGTGGCTGTGGAAAGCAGCGAAAAAGAAGAAAAGCCCGCCACAACGACACCGCGTAAGCCGGTGCCAAGTGCCAAAAAGAAGGTGAAAAATGCGACATAGAGTTGTAGGTAGAAAGTTCGGACGCGAAAAGGATGCAAGACGCCTGATGATGAGAAACCTCGTCAAATCGATGATCGAACACGGTGAGATCAATACCACCCTGGCGAAAGCTAAAGAAATGAGACGCCATGTAGAACGCGTAGTGACATACGGAAAGAAAGACACCGTTCACTCTCGCAGACTTGCCTATAGCGTGCTTGGCGACAGGGACTTGGTCAAAAAGCTGTTCGACGAAATAGCTCCTGCTTTTGCAGATCGTAACGGTGGATATACCAGAGTTATCAAAGCCGGTTTCCGTCGTGGCGACAATGCTCCCATGGCTATTATCCAATTTGTGGAAGAATCAGCCGTGACAAAGAAAAAAGGCAGCATCAAAGCTCAAGACCTGAATAAATAAATAATAATATCAAGATAGAAGGCCGGTGCCCGATCTGGATGCCGGCTTTTCCGTTTCATTTTCCCAATATTTCCTGTTCTTTTCCCTTTTTTGCGTGATGAGTTTTGAGAATGCACCTAAAGCATTGCTCCCTTATGGGATACAGCTTAGCTTACGCTTATGATGTGCTCATGGCTATGAGCATATCATGACCATATCATGACCTGAATCCAATAGGGAAGAAGGGGTAGAGCTATCGGATATTGATAAAAAAAGCTTGTTTTTAATTGTAGTGCTTAAACCCCTTCATGAAGTATCCACAGCGCTTTTGCCGTAAAGTCTTAAATGATGGTTTAAAATTCAGCTCCTTGATTTTAGCCCTATGAGGACATCGTGTACAAAACACAAGAAGAATAACTGTCAAACTTCCTTATGGGATGAATAACATTTCTAAAAAAGCATCTTGCCAACGCCGTTCAAATGCTGATAATTACGTCATGAAACTCGGTTTTTAACTTGCAATATTACAAACAGAGAAAGGAATATTATTTGAATAACAGACACAAACTTGAAAGCTCAAAGTCCATCAGAAAACATAGTTTCTGCGAAAATCATTGACAAGATTTTACCAAAGCCATCTCTTGTCAAATAAGGAAAATAAAAAGCAAAATCAAAAAAGGGTGAGAGATTGAAGAAAGAATTGATTACAGATTTTCAAGCAAAATATTTCGCTCATGAGTTGAGCAGAAGGGGCGGTGCGGGCGTAGAACGCGTTGGCAAGGCATTATTTGATGCATGCGTGGACTTGAACCCACATCAGATAGAGGCCTCTCTTTTCAGTCTTCGCTCTCCTCTTCAAAAAGGTGTTCTCTTGGCTGATGAAGTGGGCTTGGGCAAGACCATTGAAGCGGGACTTTCTATCTGCCAATATTGGGCAGAGAAAAAACGTAATATTTTAGTGATTTGCCCTGCATCTCTTAGAAAACAATGGGCAATAGAGCTGCAAGAAAAGTTCAACCTTCCGGCCTTTGTATTGGACGCCAAAATCGTGCGAGATTCCCAAAAAACGGGAATAGAAAACGCTTTCAATATGAGGGGCATCATCATCATTTCTCTACACTATGCCAGTCGCATGGCAAACGAGATCAAACAGATCAGATGGGACCTGGTAGTAATAGATGAAGCCCACAAACTGCGCAATGCCTACAGACCAAGCAACAAGATGGGAAACAGTATTCGCTGGGCAACCGAAGGCGCAAAGAAGATATTGCTTACAGCAACACCTCTTCAAAACTCACTCACAGAACTCTTTGGGATTTCCACCTTGATAGATGAAAACATCTTTGGCGATATTGCCTCCTTCAGAAGCCAATACATGAATATGGGCGGTGATCTCGAAGGGCTTAGACATCGCTTAAAAAGCTTTGTTTGGCGTACCCTGAGAAGACAGGTTTTGGAGTATGTTCGTTTTACTCAAAGAAAGCTCGTCACCCGTCCTTTCAATCCAAGTGATCAAGAACATGAGTTATATCAAGAGGTGTCTAATTTCCTTATGGCAGACGAAAGCTACGCCCTGCCAAAAGCTCAAAAGCATCTGTTAACCCTCTTAGTGCGTAAAGCTCTGGCATCCTCGCCGCTTGCCCTTGCTGGAACCCTAAGAGTTATTCAGACGCGCCTGATCAAGCTTAAAGATGATCTTGAAAAAGAGCGAACCCCGTCATTCCGAATGACCATCAACGACTTTTTAGAAGATGAGATCTACGAAGAAATCATGCTCGATAGCCTTGATGAAAGTGATGACTTAGACGATGAAGAAACAGAAGAGCAAGAGGAACAAATCTCACTTAAACTTTTGGATAAAGAAATACAAACTTTAGGAAAGTTTATAGAGCAAGCGGAAAGCATTGGAGAAAATGCCAAGTCTCTCGCCCTTCTTAGTGCCCTGAGAATCGGCTTTGAAGAAATGCAAAAGATGGGCGCCGCACAAAAAGCTGTGATATTTACGGAGTCCCGCCGCACTCAAGGCTGGCTAAAAGACTATTTAGAAGCAAATGGCTACGCCGATAAAGTTCTTACATTCAATGGCACAAACAAAGATGATGCCACCGGTGAGATATACAAAGAATGGCTTTCCAAAAATCAAACAAGCGGCAGAATTTCCGGCTCAAAACAAATTGATTTACGTGCTGCAATCTTGGATAGTTTCAAAAATGATGCCGCAATCCTCATTGCCACTGAAGCCGGAGCCGAAGGTCTGAACCTACAATTTGCCTCTTTGGTTGTCAATTTTGACCTCCCGTGGAATCCTCAAAGAATAGAACAGAGAATTGGCAGATGTCATCGCTATGGTCAAAAACATGATGTGGTTGTAATAAACTTTCTCAATAAGAAAAATGAGGCAGACCGCCGTGTTTATGAGCTTCTCAGCGAGAAGTTTAATCTTTT
>DUNQ01000119.1 GCA_012839325.1 Candidatus Cloacimonadota bacterium | reverse complement strand
TTTTGCCCCGCAGAATCGAGGATTTCTCTGATCTCTTTTAGCGGCTGAATGGTTCCCACCACGTGATTCACCGCAGTGGTCATAAAGAGGAAGGTATCCGGCCGGATAGCATCTTTTAGCTCCTGCAGGTCTATCTTCGCCTCACTGTCCGCACTGAGATATGTCACCTCAATGCCTTGCTTTTCCAGCCATGCGGCATTGGTGAGCAGATCGGGATAATCCACGATACTGACAATGGCATGCCCACCTTTCTGAGCATTAGCGATTCCCTTGATGGCGATATTATTCGCCATGGTTCCGCCGGAGGTGAAGTGGATTTCATCCGGATTTGCACCCAGAGAATCCGCAACGATCTTTGCAAATGATGCGATATATTCGCTCGCTTTCTCGCCCGTGCTTACAAAGCTGGCGGGATACCAAAACTGCTGATTAAAGTATGGCAGCATTGCGTCCAAGACTTCTTGATCCAGCGGACTGGTGACGCAATTATCCAAGTAGATTGAACCGGGTTTCATTTATCTTTCCTTTCCCAGATTCCGAGTATATCTTCCAGGGAAAATGACCTCAGAACCTCATTTAGTTTATTATCGAGTTTAGTAAAAAAGGGAGAGAGCGTGCAATCTTCGCCTAGGCAGAATCTTTGATCTCCTGCCTCACAGCGAGCGTTGTAAGAGTCGTCTCCCACAGCGCTTACGATATCAAAGAAAGAGATGGTCGAGGCATCTTTACTTAGCGAATATCCACCCAAGCTGCCCGGAGTGCTTTTCACAATATTGGCACTTCTAAGCTGTGAGAGCAGATGCTCCACATACTTTTTGGGCAGATTTTGGGCATCACAGATCTTCTGTGCCGAGATGTGCCCCTCTGTGGCAATCTCGATAAGTGCCCTAAGTGCATATTCAATTCGCGTTGATACCGCCATCTTAGCTGTCTCCTATTTTTATGTTTTCCAAGCCTTTAGCTTTGCACAGCAGGTAAATATCCCGCCGCCGCTTGAGCTTGGCTTTAGTCTCTTATTACATAGTAGTTCACTATGCTATTATAGCAAGATAATTTTATCGCTATTTTTTAGGACTATACAGCTTCGCCCCGTGGCTTCTACATTCACATTTAGCCTTAATGTTTCACAAATTTTCACAACTATACGCTTATAAAAGAACTATGTTTTCCGCTCTTGGTCGGGTAACGTCCTCGTTGCCCATGAACCCGTTAAAATAGTGCGTAGCACATCCAAATAACCGAGCGTAGCGAGCAATTCTCCATTCTTAATTCGGAATACTTGCCCTCTACTTTTATATAGGAGCCCAAAAGTGTTTTTTCTGACCAAAAACACGATTTATTTTTAAACTCAAAAATAGTCAGTTTTTTAAATGATACTTAAAGCCATGGATAGCAGAATGTTCCGATGATGTAAAAAAGTTGAAGATTTTATAGAGTCAGAAAATGTTATGTAAACTTGTGGACTTTTTGCGCTGTCGCGGTCGGTGTGGGAACGCCCCCGTTGCCACGAGCGACAGCACTCCTTTTTTAATAGAACACGGGTTTAACGGATGGAACGGATTTGCGCGGATCAGGTTCGCTTCGCTCACATTATTTAGATGTGCTGCGCACGATTTATATGGGTTCATGGGCAAGATCTGGCTCAAGTTCAACTATGGTGGGTAAAGAAAAAACTTGAGAGGAATCAAGCATGTTTTTTAATGACACAACTAATCACCACAAAAGGAGTGTCACATGCAAGTTCCTCTCGAAAAACAACTATCTGAAGTCCTGTTAAAATTGCAAGGATATTCTGTTGATTCAATAGAAGAAGTAGAGTATAAGGGTCGAAAGCAGATACAAGTTTCGATCAAAAGCAGCCTGCCATTATGTTGTCCAATCTGTAAAACAGAGCTTCCAATCTACGATACCAGAACACGTTATATTTACCACGCATCAATTCTTGGGCGTGCAATAGTGTTGAATCTAAAAAGGCGAAGAGTCAACTGTCCTCGATGTGGCGTAAAAACAGAAAAGCAGACTATTGCTGAAAACAAAAAACGGCATTCAAAACATTTAGAGTGCTGTGTCCTGGAGCATACTGTGAAATTAGACAACAAATCTACTGCTAATTTGTTAGGTCTTTCGCCCAGTACTGTTTATAGGATCGATAAAGCCGGATTGATTAAATTAGAAGAAAAACTAATGGAAAACACTCCCAAAATGGAGCACATCAGCATAGATGAGGTTGCTCATAAAAAGTATCATCACTATGCTACTGTTTTGACTAACCAAGAGGATTCAAAAGTTATTGATATTTACCCCGGTAAATCAAAAGAAAGTGCTTTGGCTTTATTCAAAAAATATAGCGATAAGCTAACGTGGTTAGAGACTGTTGCAATGGATTTTAGCCACTCTTACATAAGCGCAACAAAAGATTACTTTGCAGAGCATTATATTGTATTTGATAGATTCCATCTCAGCCAATATGTAAATCGCTGTCTTGAAAAGGTTCGTCGCGAAATTCAGCGTGATATGCCTGACGACATTAGGTATATAATCAAAAAACATACCCGCTGGCTGATCCTGAGAAGAGAGCATAATATGACTCAATGGCATATTGATAGATTAGAACAACTTAAGCATGATAACGAGCAACTCTTTGAAGCTTATTTGATTAAAGAAGATCTGCTATCTATTTTTGACAAGGATGTTGATCGATACGCTGCCAAGATCATGCTCACAAATTGGTGTAATATGGCTTCAAAGTCCCCCTATCAAGCATACAGAACATTGGCCAAAAGTATTCGGAATAAAATACATATCTTGTTAAACTGGTTTGTTAAACATATAACAAACGCAAAAGCTGAAGCAGTAAACAATATCATTAAAACTCTGATAAGAAGAGCCTATGGATATAAAGATTTTGACTACTTTAGACTAAAAGTATTACAGCGCTGTGGATACCTCATGAAGGGGCTTACCCACTATAATTGAAAATGAGCCGAAGATCTTACCCGCCCAAAGAGAGAGGAATACGCTCTGCGTATGGGTTTGGGCAAGCAACATCTTGTTGCCTGAGAAAGCTTTGCTTTCTACATTTGGAGCCGACTAAAGTCAGCGAAACGGCCGGCTGGAAGCCAGCGCTACAGCAATATGGAAGGCTCGCTGCATTGAAGATATTCCGATCCCGTCCGTGCTATATTACCCGCCCGAGAAAGGAAGGTTGCCGCTCGTTAAATCGTTAAATCGGCGAACAAAGTGAGCTACGCTCTTAGCATAGAAGCCGCTCAATCCCTCTTTATATCAAGCTCTGCCAGCTTCCTGGATAGATTTCCCTGCTGCAAGCCCAGCGCCTCCGCCGTCCTACTGATATTCCCATCATGCTTCCCCAATTGCTCCTCAAGATACCTACGCTCAAATTGTCTTCTCTTTTCCCGAAAGTCTATGGTCTCGTTCCAAAAATCCGCCGCATCCTTTTCCCCTAAATCCTTGATAGCAATGAGTCTTCTCAGCTCCTCAGCCGTAGGCTCCTCTCTATCCGTTAGCAGATATATCCTCTCAATGATGTTCCTCAGTTCACGCACATTGCCCGGAAAGTCATAATCCATAAGCAACTGCAAAGCATCCGCCTCAAATCGCTTAGGTTTCTGCGCCAGCTCCAATGCCATCTCTTTTGCAAAATGATCTATCAAAAGCGGGATATCGCTCTTTCTTTGCCTCAGCGGCGGACTGGTGATGGGAACCACATTCAGCCTATAATAGAGGTCTTCGCGGAACAGCCCCTTTTCTATCATTTCAGGCAGGTTTCTGTTTGTTGCTGCGATGATGCGCACGTCTATCTTCTTGGTCTGATTTCCGCCCACGCGCTCGAACTCCCCCTCTTGGATCACGCGCAGGATCTTTGCCTGTGCGGCGGGTTCCATATCGCCTATTTCATCTAAGAAAAGCGTTCCCATATCAGCCTCTTCTAAGCGTCCTTTTTTGCGAGCAGTTGCACCCGTGAACGCCCCTTTTTCAAAACCAAATAGCTCGCTTTCGATGAGTTCACGCGGAATTGCGGCACTATTGAACTTCACAAATGCCTTATCATGCCGCGTGCTGAGCCTATGTATCTGCCGCGCTATCAATTCTTTGCCCGTCCCGCTTTCGCCTTGGATGAGAATCTTTGCATTACTTGCTGCCACGCGATTGATGAGCTTGTTCAGCTCTTGCATGGGCTCACTTTTGCCTATCATTCTCCAGCCGCGCAGACTATCCGCCTCAAAGCGCCTCAGTTTCATGCTAAGATCATAGAATTCAATAGCTTTCTTGACCGCGATTTTCACCTTGGGCAAGCTCAGCGGCTTCTCCAAAAAGTCGAAAGCACCTATCTTGATCGCACGCACGGCATCGCTGATGGAACTATGTCCGGAAATCATCAAAACGGGAACAAAAGGCATGATTTTCTTGATGCGCGAAAGCAGATCTATCCCATTGCCATCGGGAAGCTTAACATCCAGCAAAATTAGATCGGGATCCACCTCTTCCAGACACTTCTCCGCATCAGCAATATTGCCGCAACTTTCCACCTCATAGCCCTCATCTTCAAGAATCCGCGTGAGGCTGATGCGTATATTTTTCTCGTCGTCTATGATGAGAATTTTCATTGATTATTTCCCTCGATGATGAGCGTGAAAGTGCTTCCCTGCCCGGGTTTGCTCTTCACTCGGATCACGGCGCCGTTTGCATCACAGAGCTTTTTGACCAATGCGAGTCCCAAGCCCGTGCCTTTGCTCTTACGCGAGAAATACGGCTCGAAGATACGCGATAAGTCCTCGCTATGTATGCCTTTACCCTCATCTTCTATGCTAAGCACAACATAGCTTCTTTCGCCATAAAGCTTAATCCTGATCTGCCCCTCATCACCGGTTGCATCAATGGCATTTTGCAAGATATTTGTGATAATCTGATAGAAATGAGTCTTATCAAAAAGAATGTTCATATCATCGGCAAGATCGAGCTCAATTTTATAATCCTGCGAGTATGATTTCACGATTTCCCCAATGAGCGTAGCGGGCAAAAGCTCTTCCTTTGTGGGCTGGCTCACCTTTGCATAGTTCGAGAAATCCTGCGCCAAAAGCCTGAGATTTTCTATTTCTTGCGAGATGATGGAGATGGATTCCGGCAATATATCGCAAACTTTTTGAGGATCACTTTCCATGCGCTCCTCCAATCTTTGCGCCACGAGCTGAATAGGCGTAAGCGGATTTTTGATCTCATGCGCAAGGATGCGGGAGAGATCTTTCCAAATCATCTCTTTTTCTGCCAAAAGCAGGCGCGTCTGAATGGTTTCCAGCTCGCGCGACATTAGGTTGAAGCTGGCTTTTAGCTCTTTCATGTCCGAGATGCCGGTTTCGGGCAAGTGAACGCTGAAATTCCCCTTACGGATCTGCTCGGTTGCATTTTTTAGCTCCGTGAGCGGCTTAGAGATGCGCAGGATCACAACGATGAAGATGCCCGTGGAGAGCAGGATGATGAAGAGCAAGACCACTGAACTGATTATGCGCGATGAGGTGAGCGCCATGCTGAGTCTCGCCTTCGCTGCATCGTGATTTTTCATGATATTTTCTGCCGTTTTCAGGTCCTTTTCGCCCTTAAACTCAAGATCGCGCATTTGCGCACTGAGCTCCATCGTATCCAAGATTTTTTGCGAATTTTGGTTATTTCTTTGAAACACCATGTTCAGAACCACCAGTCCTCCGATTGATACGATCAAAAAGAGGATGATGATTCGAGCGCGCATGCCGATATCTTTCATTATATCTCCATAATTTAGCCGGCTTTAAGAGGTGCCGGAATCTCCTCACGCAGCTCAAGCTTTGCACTGCGCTTATATTTTTCGATGTTTTTGATGTTCAACTTTGTCTTGATCTTTGGCTTTTTAAAGCGCCAAAACGCCATGAGATCCGTCTCTCTATCTTCCTCGTCAAAGCTCAGCTTAGGCAGCGATGCTTCCAGCTCCACGCTTATCGTATTCCAAGATTTCTGATAGGGGATGCTCAGCCTTACCTTGCCCAATTCGCGGATGAGATCGTCCATTGAATGAGTGTGATATTTCCGCTCGCTACTGCTTTTTGCCAGGGTATAGACCCCCGTGATGGTATCAAAAGAGACCTTGTGACTGTGTTTGCGCACGTAAACCTCTTTCCCTCGACTTTTTATATTCACTTTATAGTGTATGGGAATTTCTTGTCCTGAGGAAAAAAGCACGGGAAAATCATTCTCGAAGGCAGAGCTAAGATCCGCATTCAGATACAGATAGCTCGGCGTGAGAGAAAGGTTTAAGTTTTTAAATTCGGGGCTATTGCCTTTCACATTAGAAAAAAGCAACATGGAAAAGGCAAGAACCCCGCTGATGATCTGTGAGCCGAGATTTTCAAGCATCCACTATTTTCCTTATCCGCTCATCACTGAACGGGGATCACGCGCTCAACTATCGGCGCCAGGTCAAAGGCAATGCGCAAGATGCCGTTGATATAAGTCACCTTGGGATTATCTCTATCCAGTGCAGTTTCCGGGAAGTATATGCGCCGCACGAACTTACCCGTTTCAATCTCCATATTATAATAGCTCAAATTTTTCTTGGATGGAAAGCTCCTCTCGCCGCTGATGCGCAGATATTCATCGCTCATGGAGATGGAAATTTCGTCCTTTTCCATGCCGGCGAGTTCTACCACCACCACCCACTCTTTCTCGGTTTCAAAGACATCGCAACGCGGATGCCAAGCCTCGTCAATAGCGTCTTCCAGCGCCATGGGATTGCTCAGAGAATTCACCTCTCCGATCAGCTTTAGCATCTGCCTTTGCAGTCCAACCAGATTGTTAAATATTCTCGTATGCACCGGTTTCTCCTTGTGTTTTGTGTGGTCTATCACCACTCGGTTCTCTCGCGGAAGTTAAAGCTGGTTTCTTCGTTTGCGCTCAGCGTCACCACATAATTTATAGTGCGTTTCACCTCATCGAAAGCGTAGCGCAGATCGCTTTTGATGATCTTTGCATTCGAGGAAAGATCATAGACCACATTGATTCTTTTGTCTTCTTTAGAGTTGTTTTTCAGCGTGATCATCATCTCTTTTTCATACACTCTGTTAGAGATTGTCTTGCTTTCCACCGTGGTCGTAATGCCAACGAGATCAAAGGCTTTGCCCGTATTGATGCGGATCTCTTCATTGCGCCCCGTGTGATCAATGCTATCTTCGCCAATGAATTCCATATTGCTGTCGTCATCTTGTTTATAGACCTTGATCACGCCTTTGGGAAGCGGCTTGCCCAGCCCTGCATCTTCGGTATTCATGAACTGGATGATGCTGCGGATTTCATTGGAATAAACCCTGTATTCATAGATTCCTTCAGCGCTAACGTTTTGCAGGGGATAGAGTTCCAACTGCTTGGTCTGATTGTTTGCAAAAGAGACTTTCTGATCCAGGCTATACATGTGAAAATCGTGGAAGGCTTTTTCCTCGAAAGAAGGCGCCGCAGCACCCATCGCAATGCCCTCAACCATGTCATACATTTCGTTGCGAGCAAAGGTCTTATATCTTTCACGGATGCGATTCACATCACCGGCGATGAGCTTGAGATTCACATCCTCAAAAGCCTTACCGGAGGTGTTATTGATTGTTACCCAAGAGTTTAAGGCAAGATTCTCATCGTCCCAAACCGCATTATAGGTGACGTTCCAGGAAAAACCACCGCTGAGATAGCTCAGTGAAAGCGGATATTTGCCCTTCTTATCGGCAATCAAATTCCACGCTAAAGTGGGCTTTGTATAGAAGTTATCCGGCAGGGATGCCAGCTGAATCCACTGAATTTCCCTTTCATTGATTATGATCAGCCGCGAGGTGCCGCTTTCGAGGATTCCCACGCTGCTGCCGTCATAAAATTTCAGTTCACCTTGCAGTGAAGATTGGTCGTTTGTCACAATTTTCACTTCTTTATCGATATATTTTGCCAAAATCTGATATTTTCCGGCGAGGTCATATTCATAATTTTGTTCCGCCACGCGGATTCCTTTGCCGAGAACGATTACGCTCGCCGGCTCGATACGCGAAGTGATGTTATCAAAATTATACTTCTGCATTCCTTTTTCAAGGGAGAGTTCAAAATTTGAACGCACCAAGGAAAGGTCGTCGTTGTAGATAGTTAGCCAGTCTTCGGCAAAAAGCGAGAGCGAAAAACTGAGTATCATCAGGATGAGCAAAAAGTGCCTTGTTTTCATTTAAGATGCTCCTTTAAAGAATTATATTTTATTTTTTAATCTCATTTAGCTATAAAATACAATTTATGCGAGCGCCACAAGATGTCAAGTTTTAGCTTGTCTTTGTGAAAGATAGTCTTTTTCCTATGCCTTCCTTATATGATTCTGCTCAGCTTCCGCCTATGATGTGCTCATGCCTATGACCATATCATGACCACATCATGACCGGAACCCAATAGGGAAGGCGTGGGGAAGAAGCACGTAAAACGCTATTATATATGAAAATAGGGAGAGGTGATCAGAAAATCATGGTGGTGGGTGATACCGGATTCGAACCAGTGACTTCTACGATGTGAACGTAGCGCTCTAACCAGCTGAGCTAATCACCCACAAAATGCAGGGCAAAAAAATGGTGGGTGATACTGGAATCGAACCAGTGACCCCTACGATGTCAACGTAGTACTCTAACCAGCTGAGCTAATCACCCACTTTGTTTGGCTATCTTTTAATATAGCGATATTTTGTCAAGAGTTTTGCGACGGCGCTCTTTTATTTTAGCATAAGTAGCCGTGCCGTAGCGCTTTGACCTCCTGCATGAACTCTTAGGAAATATACTCCCGAGGGCAGACTTTCACTATTTTCACCTCTTGCATCCCAAGAAAAATTGCGAATATTTCCGCTTAGCGAGGTCTGATAAACCCTTTGACCTTTGAGATTGAAAATGGATGCTGTGAGCTCGTCTCCCGTTTGGGCGTCGAAGGCGATCTTTACTTCATCTCTAAAAGGATTGGGATATATGTTATCTATACGCAGCGCAGGGCTTTGACCGCCGGTTTCATCCTCATTTGAGGTGGGATTCCAGATGCGATTCACATATTCGGGATGGTCAACGAAGGGATTGCGATTGCTCTGAAAAGTATGAACCTTGTCGTTGCGAACCACTTCTTCGGCTGTGGGAGGATCTTCATAATGCCAAGCAATAAGGGTTTGGAGCATATTTTCGCCCGCTTGAACGAGGGGGTCGCCATAGCGCAAATTGAAATACAAAATGGCGCGGGCGATGTCTCCACGGTTCTCTTCATTAACCTGCCAAACCATGCGGCGCCAATTGTTTAGCCCGCGATAGCTTTGCAGGGGAGAGTGGGAATAATATACGTCCGAAGCGGCGATGCTGGAAACATTGCCCATGGGAAGATTTCCGCGAGATGAGTTCGTGGGCATGGAGCACACAAAAAGATGGTGTATATCGGATTTTTTGATAGCGATCTCCGGCGCCGTGAACCAGCTCTGACAATAGGTGTGCTCGGTGTTTGGATCGCTTGAGCCGTTATAGGTCGAATTTATATCCCAGGTGAGCCCGGTGTAGATGCAAGTGACCGTGCCGTCGTCATTATCCAGCTCTTGAAAGAGGAAAGTCTTTGCGCCGGCATAGTTTGAATAGGTATTTGTAGAGATCAGGACGTTCAGGGCGTCATAGAGTTCGTCGCCTTGAAGATGATCTACATTTTCATAATAATCCGCCCAGATGCTGTGGACAAAAACGAGGATCAGGAAAACGAGACAAAGCTTAAGTATATGTTTCATAATGGATTCCTTTATACGATTACCGGTGGATTTTCTTCTTTGTAGAAGAGATTGTGTTCTATGGACTGCACCAAGATGTGCAGGATTATCATGTGGATTTCTTGGATTCTGTCGCTGGTTTCACCCGGCGCGATTATCTCGAAATCGCAAACGTCTTTTAGTTTGCCTCCGCTTTGGCCTAAGAGTGCAAAGGTTTTGCAGCCAATCTTTTGCGCCTCTTCTATTCCGCGGATTATATTTGCAGAATTGCCGCTGGTGGAGATGCCGATTACCATGTCTTGTGGCGCGGCATAGGCGTTCACGGCGCGAGCGAAGATTTCATTGAAGCCAAAGTCGTTTGCCACGCAGGTGATATGGGATGGATCGCTGATGGCGATAGCGGGGAGCGCCGGGCGGTCTTGGCGAAATCTGCCTGTGAGTTCCTCGGCAAAGTGCATGGCGTCGCACATACTGCCGCCATTTCCGAAGATGATGACCTTGCCTTTGCTTAAAAAGCTTTCGCAGATACTTTCTGCGATCTCGGCGATGGTGGAGACAGTTTCGGGGTCTGCCAAAAAGCTGTCTAATGCCTTCTGTGCGTCTTTAAGTGATTGAGTTATAATCTGTTTCATGGTTATTATCTCTGGATAAATTCTTGTTTGATAGCCTTTATTTCATCCGTCGCTGCTTGGATCAGCTCGCGCTTTTCATTATAGGGCAAAAATGCGCTCTTAAATCCGTTTAGGATGATGCGCTCGATCTGGGCAAAATCAAGCTCAAAGCACTCGGCGGCGGTAAGATATTCTTTGGTGAGAGTGGTATCTGAAATAACGCGGTTGTCTGTATTTAGGCTTACTCTTAAACCTTTGTCTAAATAGCCTTTGAAGGGATGCGCGGCGAGGCTATCTACTGCCTTGGTATGAAGATTGCTGATCAGGCAAACTTCCAGCGGGATGCGAAGGTCGTTCACATAATTTAGGAGATCGGGATCTTCAAAGAGACGTGTGCCATGGCCTATGCGATGTGCGCCGCAATCGTGCAGGGCTTGTTTGATTGACTCTGCGCCCTCGGCTTCGCCCGCATGGGTGGTGACGAAAAGATTGTGCGCTTTGGCGAGGTCGTAAGCCTCTTTGTGGACAATTGCGGGGTTCTGAAATTCACCGCCGGCGAGGTCAAAAGCCACCACGCCACGGTTTTTATATCTCACGGCGAGCTCTGCCATCTTCAGCGAAATCTCGCTTTCCATATTGCGTATGCCGCAGATTATCAATCCGGTTTTGATGCCAAAATTCTTTTCTGCCTCGGCGAGTCCTTCTAACACGCTTTCCACGATCTCGTCATCGCTAAGTCCCTTAAGGCTATGTAATACAGGCGCATAGCGGACTTCCATATAGCGTGTGTTCTCTTTTGCGGCGTCTTCGGCAAGCTCATAGGCTGCGCGAAAGAGACCTTCCTTGGTTTGCAGAACGAGATTCACGATGTGGAAACCGCGCAGATATTCCTCTAAGCTTTGCGTGTTTTCATCGCAAACTATGATTTCTCTGAGACCTTCAATATCCTCGGCGGGGAGGCTAACTTCTTGCTCCTGCGCCATTTCTAAGAGGCTTTCAAGGCGCAGGCTGCCATCGAGATGCACGTGCAAATCGGTTTTGGGCAGGCGGCGAATCAGCTCTTCGGTGATCTTTATTTTCATTTATCTTTCCTTCTTATCTCTCATAAATTCAAGCAAAATAGTTTGAACAATGGTGTCAAATCATATCTTTTTGCGGGCTATCGCGCGTGCCTCATATTTCTCTGCTTATTTTGGTGTTCCTCAAAGGTGGCGCTGAAGACATTGTTGCCCTTATTATCTGCAAAAAAGTAGAGAAAGCCGCGGTCGATGGGGTTGAGCGCAGCCAAGATCGCGTTGATATGCGGGTTTGCGATCGGCGTGGGCGGGAGCCCGGGATAGACATAGGTGTTATAGGGGTTGTCGATCTGGGTGTCTTTGATGGTGAGAACCTCGCGGCGAATGCCTCGCTTTTCAAGGATGTAATCCACGGTGGGACAGCTCTGCAGAGGCATGCCGAGGCGCAATCTACGCGCAAAAACTCCGGCAATCGTGGCGCTTTCATCGTTGTTTCCTGCCTCTTTTTGAACGATTGAGGCAAGAATCAAAGTCTTGTAGAAATCCTGCTCTTCTCTTAAATCTATATCATTTTGGCGTAATACCTTAAAGAATTGTTTTGTCATAATGGCGAGAAGGCTGTCGGCGCTTGCGTAAACGGGGAAGAAATAGGTTTCGGGATAGAGGAAGCCTTCCAGGGAGGAGAGCGGGAAGCCGGTGAGATGGCGCACGAGCGCTGTATCCGTGGCGGCGCTGTAGAGAGTGTTGTAGTCCGCTAAGCCGCTTTCTTCTATGCGTTTGAGCGTTCTGTCCATGCTCCAGCCTTCGGGGAAGGTGATGCGAATGCTCTCGGTTTTCCCTTCGCTGAGTTCGGTGATCGCTTTCCAAAGGTTGTTACGCCCGGTGAATACGTAAGTTCCGGGTTTTAGGTTTCTATCTGCATCTCTTAGTTTGGCGATCAGGCGGAAATTGGTGGCGTTCTTGATTATCCCTGCTTCGGCGAGCTTTTTGCCAATGGTTGCGGCGTTGTCTCCACGCTCTATCCGCACCGCTTTTTCCACGTTGTCTTGTGCGCCGAAAAGTTCAAAGATCGTGGTAATGCCCACGATCAAGAGTATGGAAATGAGGAAGAGCGCGATGAGGCTCGGTCGTTTTTTCACTATGCGTCCCCGCTTTGAAGATAGTTTCTGAGTATCATCGCCGCCGCCATGGCGTCCACGAGCTTGCGGGCTTCTTGCCAGCTTTTGCCCATCTTCTTCAGCTCCGCTTCGGCTTCTGAGGAGGAATAGCGCTCGTCAAAAGGGACTACGGGGAGCTCTTGTCCGCTTTGGATTACTTCCATTGCCTCGCGGGTTTCCACGGTCTTGGGGGTATCGTGCCCGGCGATTGCATAAGGCATGCCGAAGACGATCTTGGAGACCTTTTCAGCCTCGCAAACCTGCTTTATCTCGGCTAAAAAAGCGTCCATTCCTTGGTTTTCAATGGTCTTAAAAGGCTTGGCAAATATCCTGAGAGGATCGCTGAGAGCAAGCCCTATCCGCTTGTGTCCATAGTCGATGGCGAGTATTCTGCCACTCATATCAGGGATTCGTCCCTCCAAATTATTATCTTCCATTCTCCATCTTCCGGCATCACAAAAAAGCGTGCCATGCCGTGTGCTATATAATGGCTTTCCGGCTTGTTATAGCTAAGTGTGAGCGTGAAATGACAGAGTATTACCTTCCAGGTTTCGCGTCCGGGTGTGGGGTCAATTTCCCACATCTCTTGCGGCGGGATCTGCAGGCGGAGATCGATGCGGTCTGCGGGCGGATACATGCCGTCGCTGGAGCCGCGTTCAAACATATTGCGCGTCATTTCAATCTCTTCGTCATAGCCCCACCAGGAATCCGGGATGTTATCGCCATCCATGTCTATCCCGATAAGGCTGTATTCGCTCTGTAAAAGCTCGAAGCGGAAGTCTTTATGCAAAAGCTGACGGAAAAGCTTGATGTTCTTTTCTCTGTATGCTTTTTCGAGGTTTTCCAAGAGCTCGACGGGGGTGCGATTGAGCACTGTGGAGCTGGAGCTGTCTATGATCTTCGGGCGGAAAGGATTGTTACAGCCATAGATAAAGAGGACCAGCGCGAGGCAGATCAGGGCGAGCCGTTTAACTGTTTTCATGTTTCAGCAGCCCCCAACTGCGCTCGTTTCCGAGGCGATAGTCATACCATTTATCAAGATACCAATAGCCGTAAAGCTTCTTCAGATGCAGTTCCATATTGCCTTTGGCGAGAATTCCCTGCGGGCTGGTGAGCTCATAGCTGCGATACAATCGGGCTCTCGATGCACTAATCTCGTCCGCGCTGTCCGTGAGCTCAAAAACCGGTTCGATATCATTAACGCGGCTGTGCAAGATCAGCAGCATATCCTGCTCATCAGCGGCAGCCCAGCTTGCAGGCGTGCTAAAATCAGTCTCATCTTGAGGTGCAAAATAAAAGCGGAAATCCGTCGTGAAAATCGTGGAATAATTTATCATATTGCGCGAATCCATGTAGGCAAAAGAGAGGTTCTCCAGCGTCATGTCCACCGTTGTGGCAAAATCGTGCCATCGTGCTTCCGCGCTGGGAGGCATCGACTCCCGCAGTCTAAAAAGATCGCAGGAAGAGAGCCCGAGAAGGGTAATAAGTAATAAGAGATGGATTCTTCGCATGAATACCACGATATTTTGTCAAAAGAATTGTGTCAAGGCAAAAGCGGAAAAATAGCACTTGACAGCACAGCAAAGCAAAAAATAGGATTCACTGCATGGAATTCATAGCTAATTAATTTAATAAGGATGTCTTTATGAAGCTCAGTAAGTTCTTAATCTGCCCCAAATCCTTGCAAAGGTCAGCCTTTCTTGCCCTCGTACTGCTTGCCGTATTAGCCTCGGCTTGCTCTCAAAATTCTATGCTCTATCATGAGGCAAAGCGCGAGAGGAAGGCAGGGCGCTATGAAAGAGCATACTTCCTCGTGGTGGAATCACTGATCATGAAGCCCTCTAATGCAAAGGCGCAAGAGCTTTTAAGAGAGATCTATCCCATGGCTTTGGGGCATCGTGAGGACAATCTTCGCCGCATACTCGCCTCCAATGACGGCGATCGCTTTGATCGTGCAGTTGCTGAATATACTGCGCTGGAAAAGATGAATATCGCTGCAAAGAAGCTGCCTCAGCTCAGACATCCTAAGACTCATATTCCGCTGAGAATCACCATCCCGGACTACTCGCAAGAGCTCAATCAAGCCAAGCTCGATGCTGCGGAATATCACTATCAAAAAGGCATACAATTCAGCCTGATAGCAAACGACCCGCAGATGCAACGTGATGCGGCAAGAGAGTTTAAGCTCGCGCTCGAATTTGTGGGCGATTATAAAGACGCTGAAATGTATTACGAGCAAAGCAGGCAGAGAGGGGTGCGCCGTCTTGCCATTCTTCCCTTTGAAAACCATCACGGGCAAGGGAAGAGATATGCCGGCATAGAGAATATGTTCACAGATCTCATCATCTCCGGCATTCATCGCGATCAGGACTCAATGGAGTTTCTTGAGATCATCACGCGGGATAGAATTGACGCTTTGGTAGAGGAGCAAGAGCTCTTGGTCAGCGGACTTTTCGACGAAAGCTCCATGGCAAATGTGGGTTCACTACTCGGCGCACACGAGATTCTCACCGGCAGGATCAGCCAGATACTCTATTCACCGCAAAGGATCAATCGCATTAGAGAGGTGGAAACCAGGAGCATCAAGACCGGCGAAGAAGAATATGAGAACAAAGTAGGCGAGATGGTGATGCGAGATGTCTTCGAGGATATCAGCTGTGAATATTTTACGCTCACCAAAAGCAGTAAGGTCGTGCTTGCCGGTTCATATTCCATCATCGATGTGGCTACGGGTAAGATACAGAGGCAATACAGCTTTCACGAAGAAGTTCCCTTCAGCGCTCAGTGGACAATCATGGGCGAAGGCGACGAACGTGCGCTGAGCAGGAATATAAAAGATAGAATCCGAATGGGCGAACCTGCCTCGGCTTCGGAACAGGAATTGCTCAATACTGCTATAATTCGTCTCGCCAAGCAAATCGTGGGCGAGCTCAAAAACTATTTAAGATAAAGGAATCTAAGATGAAAAACCTCTTTGCAATGCTGTGTCTCTTTTTTGGACTGTTTCCTTTTGGGGGAGCAAGCAAACCCGCTTGGGTAAAGAAAGAGCCGCGAGACCCAAACTTCTATTCGACAACAGTTAAGATGCCCAAGAAAAACAATCCGAATTTCAAAGAGGATGCTCATCAGAATGCACTCAGAAGCATCTCTATGCAGATCAGCGTGCAGGTTCTCTCCCAGTTAGAACTCGCTGATTTCGAGGAAAGCGGCATCAATTGGTCGGAATATCAGTCGCGTATCACCACGGAAAGTAAGACCTTTCTCAAGAATGTGGAACTGGTTGATACTCATGAGAGTAAGAGGCATTATTGGGCGTATTATCGCTTGAATAAAGATGCTTATAATGCCGAGCGCGAGATGATGAAAGAGCGTGCGCTCAGGCAGGCAGGCGAATATCTGGCTTTATACGATGAAAAGTTGCGCGAGAGCGAGATGGGGTTGACCCTGCTTATCAAGGCATTGGAGGAGCTGGAAGACTTTCTTGATATGGATCTTAGCTTGCTCATGGATGGTAAGCGTGTGAATATCCGCAATGAGATTGTAATGCGCATGGAAGATCTCGCGCTGAATGTGAGTATATCTTTGAGTCAAAATGAGCTTACGCGCATTGCTCATCACGATCAGATGGACGTCTTTGATGCGAAAGTTCTCTATAAAAAAGATGGTAAAGATGTGGCGCTCAAGAACTTTCCGCTCGCGCTCAGATTCACGAGCGGGGAGGGGCAGATCACGCGCAAGACCACCACGGGAAATGCGGGCAGGACCATCATTGAGATAGGTAAAATACTCTCTTTCGAGCCGCGGCAAGAGATTGTGGTGGAAATAGATCACAACTACTATCGCAGCATGATCATCAGCGACTATGTGCGCTGTATCTACGATACCCTGAAGTTCAAGCCGGAAACGATCAAGCTGGAGGTCAGCAAGCCCGCTATCTATATCGATTACTCTTTGGATGGGATGAAGAAGGATGCGCGCGGCAATCCCGTCTATAACCTGCTTCCGCAATTCAATCTTGATGTTAAAGATAGCGAGGACGATGCGCAATACATTCTCCGTTTGAACGCACTTTCTCGCAAAGGTGAGTATCAAGAGCAGCTTAAGCTACACTTTGCCTATGTGGTCTTGGAATTGCAGCTGATTGAGAAGGAAAGCGGAAAGACTCTACACAGTCAGGGGTTTGCCGAGGCAAAGGCTGGCGCTCAAAGAGAGGAGCTTGCCATACCTCAAGCCGAAAAGAAGGCATTGGATGAGCTCTGTGGGATATCTCTGAGGAACATCATCTGGCAATCCATATTCAGTCCGCCGAGCTGGTAAGGCAACAAAAAAACAGAAAAAGGAAGGTTTGAAATGTATTGTTTTAATTGTGGAAATCAAATAGACGCCAATGCAAAGGTCTGCGGACATTGTGGCATGATACAGAAGAATACGCGCAACACTCGCTATTATACCTCGGATGACGACAAAGAATGGCTGGTGACGCTGCTGCTCTGCATCTTCACAGGGAACTTGGGGATACATCGTTTTTATACGGGACATATCGGCATCGGGATAGCTCAGTTGCTCACCGGCGGCGGTTGCGGGATCTGGACTTTGATAGATCTCATCCTCATCATCGTCGGTTCTTATACTGATTCAAATGGAAATCCGCTCGTCAAAAGATAGGCGAAAGCTTCTCTTTGCTCTCATAGGCTCGCTGGCTATTCTCAGCCTGGGCTTGGTCTTAGTTATACTACCCGTAGAGGTGTGGGAGGGCGGACGCTCGGTTTGCCTGTCCAAGACGATCTTTGGGCATCAGTGTCCCGGCTGTGGCATCACGCGTGCCATCTCATCGGTCTTGCATCTGCGCTTTGGCGACGCCTTTGCACATAACCCCATGATAGTCGTGGTTTTCCCCTTGCTTTGTTTGATCATAGGCAGATACCTAATGCGCAATATCAAGATCATATATCACGCAA
>DUNQ01000118.1 GCA_012839325.1 Candidatus Cloacimonadota bacterium | reverse complement strand
GGGCTATCCCGTGCATATCAGCTATGGGGATGGCAGCTCTTTGGAAAGCGGGCAAAGCGATGATGGGGGATACTATAAGGCTGTGGCGCGTGCGATGGAATTGGAAGGGATGAAAAAGATAGTTATCCGCAGTAAAGCGCGGGACTTGCCTACTCATTTGGCACGGCTTTCTCAAAGCAGATTTGCCGAGGCTTTTTATGAAATAATGGAAGTGGGTAAGACAGAGCTTTCACTGAATATCAAGGGACAGTGGGGCGCGCGAGATGAGAGGCTGGAAAATATAGTTGCTCGAGCTCTTTCAGGAAGTGCTTTCAACGTCTCTCCCTATGCCGGATACGTGCTGGAAGGCAGGATAGCCGAAGATGACGTGAAGGCTTTGGATGGTTTTGCCGGCTCAAGCTATATCGCAAATGTGAGGCTGGAGCTCTTCCTGGTTCGCAAGTCAGATGGCAAAAAGCTGGGCTCCTTCTCTGCAAAAGGGACAGGGAATGCAAAAAGTGAATCCGATGCCATCCTTCAGGCGGTCAATAAGATAAGGATAGATTCTCGCAAGTTGAACTCGAGTTTGCAGGATTTTCTTAGACGTCAGTAATATATTTCACACACAAAAAAGCCCCGCGGCAAATGCTACGGGGCTTTGTATTATCTGTTTGTTTCTTAGAAGCTTTTCATACCGTCCATGAAGGCGAACATATTGAAATCCCACTGTTTGAGGAGCCAGGTTATGCCTGCTTTGAACCTTGTTCCGGATAGTTCCATACCATCTAAGCGAAAGTCAGGAATGTCGTGACTTTGTCCAGATCTTTTCATGGTGCCAAAGCCTGATCCGATGGGGAATCCTTTGCTTACTCCGGCGGTTAAATGAACGTTCGGGGCTAACATAAACATGAGGTCTGCATCGCCTTTGACGCCGAATGCTCCTGCGCCCACATCCGTTTGACTATAGGTATCAATCTCGGAACTGCTGGCTAAGATGTCAACCCCGGCTTTTCCGCCGAGCGAGAGGCCGAGGCGTCCTGCCCAAAGCTTTTTGCTGAGTCCCATATATATGGCGTATAGGTAGCTGCCGCTGGATTCAATATCCATTCCGGGATTGACAAGTCCGACAGCCATTTCCATCTCTGTGAAGGTTTGAGGGATGCCGATTATCGGCGCGATGTTGTATTCCATGACGAGGTTTATGCCTACTGATTGCTCTACATTGCCTGCATCAACGTGATAGAATACTGCTCTGGGAATAAAGATATCGGGGGTGTAATATGGCGTCACTTTGATATCTAATCCCATTAGCGGATATTCCTGTAAGACGGAGCCGGGCATTACTTTCTTTGCCCAGTGTAGCTTGATCTCGGAGTATTTATCCGGGTTTTTGCCGCCCCTGTTGTCCACATTCTTTACTATCCTGCCATAGCCTATTCTCTTGCTTTTCACGTTTCCTTCACGGTCTTCATAGTATTCCAAAACGCGGAAGGTGTCGTCCAAAAACACGCCGTCTTTGCGGCCTAAAGAGGTGGTAAATCTCTTTCTGTTCTTTCTTTCCAGGATTTGAGCGGTGAGGCAGAAATCAGGGATCTGACGCATGATTACGGAGAGGTTTCTCGTCCAGGCGTGTAGTCCGGCGCACATGGAGTATTCCTGTGGATTGGTGTCGAATGTTTTGCCCGAGAAAGAATATGATTTGTGGTTGTTATTACCGATAGTTGCAGTTCCTTGTCCGCTGGTGGAGGAAGATTCTACCGCAACGATCTGAGTTGCGCCATCGCTGTCAACTTGTAATTGATACCAAATTATGCCGCCCTTGATCTCATATTTCACGTCGTCTCTGTCTCGTACCCAGCTTGCAGAGGTCACATAAGGCAGATAGATGTAGGCGCTGTTCATGAGTATTTCAAGTTGCTCGGCAGTGAGGCCAAATTCGCGCCCCTTAGTTTGGGCTAATGTAACGCGGGCGGATTCGTCTTCGATGTTTAGTCTTCTTGATTCTTGGATGTCGGGATCAGATAGGATGCGGATAATTTCCCTGCCCACGGTCACTTGCATGATCTCGCCTAAGGATGATACGCTTGCCGTCCTGAGCGCGGTTGCACGGCTTTTGAATTCATCTAATGAGGAGAGGGAAAGGTCGTTATAGTCAAAGCGATCTACTTCGATGTAGGAGGAAAGAAATAAAGAAAAGGCATCCATGTCGAAAGCTCCGTCCCGAACGTCCGGGCCGAGCCATACATAGCCGAGAGAACTCACGGATTTGCGTGTGTATTCTCCCTGTTGAGCGCAAAGCGGAAAGACAATTGCAGCAAGTGCAATAAACAAAATAACAATCTTTTTCATGTTTACTCCTTAGGCTTTATATTTTAAG
>DUNQ01000117.1 GCA_012839325.1 Candidatus Cloacimonadota bacterium | reverse complement strand
TTGCCCAGCCATAGGAGCCGACGACTGCAGCATATTGCACCTTAGGACGGATAGCATTTGCGAGGTTAACTGCATTGAGAACAAAGGGATGCGGACCAACGTGAACGGTAGGCGAGCCTACTACAATAGTCCGGGCATCCACGAGTGCCATGGCAAGATCGCCGATATCGGTGACGGCAAGATCAAAGAGCTGCACATGCACTCCGCGATCAGCAAGCTCAGCAGTAAGATAATCAACTATGAGCTGAGTGCTGCCATGCATTGAAATATAAGGAATTACCACCAAGTTCTTGGTCTGTGGCGCAACCCATTCTTCATAAGCGGAAATGATGATCTCAGGCTTATCCCAGAGCGGGCCGTGGCTGGGGCAAACGAGGTCGAAATCCAGCTTGCGGATCTTCTCAAGATTGCCTCTGATCTGGGTTCTGAAGGGCATCATGATCTCGCCAAAATAGCGTTTTGCTGCCTCTAACACTTCAGGTTTATCGCCGGCATACATGTCTGTGGAAGCGATGTGGGAGCCCAGGAAGTCGCAGGGGAAGAGAATCTTATCTTCCTCTACATAAGCTGCCATGGTTTCAGGCCAATGCACCCAAGGAATATGGATAAAGCGCAAGGTGCGTCCACCAAGATCGATGACTTCTCCATCTTCCACGATCTGAATTCTATCTTCGCTTACATCGAGGTGATTGAGCAACATATCCTTGGCTTTGGGAGAGCAAATCAGCTTTGCCTCGGGATATTTATTGAGAACTTTGGGAATGGTTCCGGAGTGATCTTGCTCGGCGTGAAGTGAAATCACATAGTCAAGCTTGGGCACATTTTCAAGCTGAGCCATGAGGATATCTTCAAGCGGCGGATCAACCGTATCGATGAGGGCTACCTTCTCCGATCCGGGAATAAGGTAGGAATTATAGCTGGTTCCATCCGGCAAAGGGATGAGTGAGTCAAAAAGGCGACGGTTCCAATCCTGTGCGCCCAAGAGCATAATACCATTGCGAATCTCGCGTGCGTTCATTTCGTAATCTCCTTACATTAAAGTTAATTTCAGTATTGGGCGCAACAGCTAACTGACACCCGTTCATAATATAGATCACTTCACCGGGAAATCCCAGTAAAATAATATGCATTCTTAAAATATTTTATTCTTGTTCCAATAATTGTGCGATCTGATGCCCCAATTCAGCGCGCGTAAAGGGCTTTGCCATGAAGGGAACTCCGGGGACGCGTTCGCCTTGTTTGGAGATCATATTTTGGTCGTAGCCGGACATCATAAGTATCCTTATATGCGGATACTTATAGCGTATCATCGCGGTGAGTTCCAAGCCATTTATCTCCGGCATGACCACGTCGGTAATGACCAGATCGGGGTCGTAGCCTGCCTCGATGAGATCCAAGGTTTCTTTTGCGCTGCCCACATACTTGGATTCGAAGCCCAAGCGAGCGACTATCTTGGCGGTGAGCACTCCGATGGCGCGGTCGTCTTCCACCACGATCACCTTTGCCTTTGTATCCACAATGCGCTTTTTGCTTGATACGGGTTCGGGCTTTTCTTCTACTCCATCGCGCACGGGAAGCATCACGGTGAAAAGTGCGCCTTTACCGGGTGCGCTGTCCGCGTGGATGTGTCCGCCATA
>DUNQ01000016.1 GCA_012839325.1 Candidatus Cloacimonadota bacterium | reverse complement strand
CGATCCGGACGATAGGGTGGAGAGCCAGCAAAACGGAATAAAGCCAATCGGGAACCTTATCGCTATCCGGCAAGATCACGCCGCGCGTAAGGCTTTGACCCTTATTCTCTTCCGGCGAGCTGAAGCTATCAAAGCCTTACGCGCGGCGTGATCTTGCCGGATAGCGATAAGGTTCCCGATTGGCTTTATTCCGTTTTGCTGGCTTGCCTCAAAAACGATCCGGACGATAGGGTGGAGAGCAATCTCGCGCTCTTGGAGCTGCTCAAGATGGAGTCCATTGATTTTGATTGGGACATCGTACCTTTTGAGGAGCCGGAGGAAGAGGAAGCCGAGGCGGTGATGGAAGAATCAGAGGAGCCTGAGGAAGAAGAGATTTTGCCTGTTGAAGCTGAGGAAGTTCCGTCTGAGCCCGATCTTGAAGAGGAAGAAGAGCCGGAGATTGAGGAAGCCCCTGAGCCCGCCTATGATCCGGAAACTCCAATTCATGAACCTTATCAAGAGCCTCCCGCAATTGATGAAGAAGAGATAGATACGCTCGCCTTAGATGAAATCGGGCCAGATATCACCGAAGACCCCGTTTCATTCACCATCATGGACGAAGTGACCGATGCCGAAGAGATCGAAGAAATCGAGGATATCATTGATCTCGTCGAAGAGGAAATTATCCCTGAAGAGGAGATATATGAAGAGCCTGAAATCAGCGCAGTAGAGCCCTTTGAGGAGCCTCAGCAAGAGACTTTTGAGCCGGAAGAGCCTGAGGAAACTGCTCCCGCGCCGGAAACTCCAGTCTATACAGTTCCCTCAGCCGATGAAGCTGAATATAAGAGCAAGGATCTCGGAAATATGAGAAAAATATTTTTAATACTTTTGGCGATATGCGTCGTTCTCGTCGCCATCTTAGGAATACAGAAATACCTGGAAAATCGCGAGGCAAGGCAAGGCGAGATATATGATCCTGAGCCCGATATCGAAGTCGTGGTAGAGCAAACTATTAAGAATCAGGAGCTTAGCATGGTAACGGTCAGAGCTGATACCCTCGTAATGGGAAGCATCAGTCCTGAGGCAAATGACGACGAATTTCCCTTGCTTGTGCTTGAAGTGCCGTCATTTATGATCATGCCCACAGAGCTTACTCAAAAGCAGTGGATGATGGTAAACAAAGAAAATCCATCGCTGTTTAAGGGTGATAATCTGCCGGTGGAAAACGTGTCTTTCTTTGACGCAATCGAATATTGCAATGCAAAGAGCGAGCTTGATGGCTTTACGCCTGCCTATGATTATCACGGCTCGGAGATCGTATGTAATTTTGATGCCGATGGTTATCGCTTGCCCACCGAGGCGGAGTGGGAGCTGGCTGCAAAAGGCGGAGAAGGAAAAGAAAGCAAGAGCTATAGCGGCTCCGAAGATGCGCTCAGAGCCGGTTGGTTTGCCGAAAACTCTGACGGGGGTAGCCATAGGGTGCGCGAAAAGGTCGCTAATGAATTGGGATTGTATGACATGAGCGGCAACGTAGCAGAATGGGTGTGGAACTGGTATAGCCCTTATAGTACAGGTTTTATCGATACCTTTGCCGGTCCTCACGAGGGCAGAGATCGCGTCATTCGCGGAGGTAGCTGGTATCATGGCGGAAACATGATGAGGGTCTCTGCGCGTAGCTTTGCAAAGCCTTATATCAGAAGATCATACATTGGCTTTAGGTTGGTTCGCAGCATCAGATAATAATTAATCTATCAAGATTAAAAAGAGAGACTTTCGGAGGGGAACCGAAAGTCTCTTTTGATTGATGCCTTGGCGCTATTCAAGGAGGAGGGCGCCAAAGCTTGGGAAGGGAAATTAGTCTAATGCTTTAAGGAAGCTTGGAACATCGGTTCTCAAAGCTTTAATTCTGTTTACCTCTTCGCTGTCTTCATCAGCTGTTTGCTCGGCTTTATCAGGTTTGTAAAGGTCGAGTTTTTTAAGGATCTCTTCCGGGGTGGGTTCATCGACATAAGAAGTCTCATCGCTGATAGTTTTAGCCGGCGAGGCTATGTCAAAGCTGGGAAAGCTGAAGTCGTTTTCTACGCTTTCGGCTTTTGAAACACCGGTAGCGATGATGGTGACGGCAATCTTGCCAGCCATGTTTTCATCAATAATCACGCCCATAAAGATGTTTGTATCCTTTCCTGTTTCGTTTACTATAACGCTGTTTACTTCCTCAAATTCGCTCATGAGCAGGTCTTCGCCGATGGTGATATTAAGCAGCAAGGCTTTGCATCCTGCGAGATTGATATCCGACAAGAGAGGGTTTGAAATAGCGTTGCGAGCTGCGTTTATAGCTCGGTTTTCGCCTTCGGCAACTCCACTGCCCATAAGAGCATAGCCCATGTTTTGCATCACCGCTTTCACGTCTGCAAAGTCCACGTTTATAAATCCGTTGATGGTGATGATATCGCTCACCGCCCTCGCCGCTTCATGCAAAATCTGGTTCGCATTGTGAAAAGCTTCATTAAAGCGCACATCGCCGTAGATCTCACAAAGTTTCTCGTTTGGGATCACGATCAGGGTGTCCACATATTCCGAAAGATGTTTGATGCCGTGTTCCGCGTTCTGAGCGCGTCTGCTGCCTTCAAAAGAGAAGGGCGTGGAAACGATGCCAAGGGTCAAGATTCCCATTTCACGGGCTATCTTGGCGATGATGGGAGCTGCTCCCGTTCCCGTTCCGCCTCCCATTCCGGCTGCGATGAAGACCATGTCTGCACCTTCTAAGTGTGCCTTGATTTCGTCCTTGGATTCCTCGGCGCTGCGTGAGCCCAATTCGGGATCAGCACCGGTTCCCAGTCCGCGAGTAAGCTTGCGTCCTATTTGGAGTTTCATCTTAGCTTTTGATTTGTTTAAGTCGCCGTTATCGGTGTTTGCAGCGATGAATTCTACGTTCTCCAGATTGTTGTCAATCATGG
Organism: Candidatus Cloacimonadota bacterium; assembly: GCA_012839325.1. Classification (GTDB taxonomy): domain Bacteria; phylum Cloacimonadota; class Cloacimonadia; order Cloacimonadales; family Cloacimonadaceae; genus UBA5456. Next base: position 15,500 of record DUNQ01000016.1, on the reverse strand, counting down.
CATTTATGGCATTACCGCCGGCACCGCCGACGCCTACGATCTTGATATTTGTTCCGGCAAAGCTTTTGTTATCGTCAAATTCAAGCATAATAACTCCCTTATTTGAAATCCTTTATAATGTTTTTAATCTTTTCCCATATTTTGCTGTTGCTGATGTTGCCCAGCGCGATGCTACGTCCGCTGCTTTCATGCTCGAAACCCATTGCGTAATATAGCATTCCAACCAGGGTGGCAAAGGCGGGATCGTCCAAAGTTTCTACTCCTGAGGAAAATCTCGAGAGATCAGGTCTGGCGATCTTTACTTGTAAGTTAAAAGAGCGGTGTAGGGCGAGGTCTATCCCTTCGAGCTTGGCGCTGCCTCCAGTGAGAATAATGCCGGCGGTGACGAGCTCCGGGGTGTAAAAATCTTTACATTTATCATAGGCTAAGCTCAGCATTTCCTGCACTCTATGCTCTATGATTTGGCTTACTTGCACCTGCTTTCTCTTGGTGCCTGTTCTGCCGCTTATGCCTTCCACTTCGATCTCTAAAGAGTCGTCAACGCGTTCGGCTACGGCGTGTCCAAATTGTTTCTTTATATATTCTGCGTTATTGATAGTCGTTTTTAAGAGTATGGCGAGGTCTTCGGTGATGGCTGTGCCTGCCATGGGGATCATGAAGATGTTTTCCAAAGAGCCGCGATCGTAGATGGAGATGTCGCACGCGCCTCCGCCTATGTCCATCATGATTGCGCCCAGCCTTCTCTCGTCTTCGGAGAGCACGCTATGGCTGAGGGCAACGTGGTTTGAAACAAAGTTTTCAGGCAGAATCTCGTGTCCGGAAAGCTCTATGCACTTGGTGATATTGCGCAAGGGCGTGAGGTCGCCGAGGATGGTTAGAACCTTTGCCGTGAGATGAAAACCGTTCATGTTCAAGGGATTGCGAATGTTATCCTGCGAGTCGATGATATAATCGTGGGGGATGCCGTGCAATATCTTGTGTCTTTCATAGCCTTTTTGGATCTTAACGCTGTTCATGGCATCGTTTATCACCTGATCGAGGTGTTCGTCCAAGATCTCCCCGGGTTCACTGGGATTCTCGCTGGGGATGGCTATTCTACCGTCTCCCACCTGTGTTCTGATGTGTTCGCCGGTGATGTTTGAATAGATGTTTGCGGCAGAGCATTCGGCGGCACTTTCAGCATCGCTTATAGATTTGCCTATGCATTCGGAAAGAGCCTGAATGTCTGTCACCACGCCCTTATCAATGCCATCTGAGGGCTGTTGTCCAATGCCTAAAAGTTCAATTGTCGAGTCCTTCTTGGTGCGGGCGATAGCCGTTCTCACCATGGAAGACCCGATGTCTAAAGCTGTAATCACGCTGCTTTTCATCTTTCTGCTCCCTTAACAACGACCTGGTTTTCAAAACGCAGATCAACGACCTTGTTTCTCGAAATGTTGCCGTTATCTTGAACAAATTGATAACGCTTAAGTTGGGTTGCCATGTCTTCCTCGGAGGGGATAATCCGCGTTCCGTAGCGCGCGTCTATCATATAAACCGTGTTGTCTATCAAGTAATACTCCGAGATAATCGGCAGATAGTCGGAGGCTTCTTGAACAACTCTTTTGTGCATGGCAATAACCTTGTTCAGATCAGCCTTTTTAAGCCGAACTCCGCTTTTGAGCTGCTCGTCCGTATAATACGAGCTAAAAATAGGAATGTCTTCATTGGCGATCGGGCTATAGCTTTTCATTACAATCGCTTCGGAATCGATGGGGTAGAGGCGGCCTTCATAGCTTTTCACATATAAAAAGGCCTTTCTTTCGTTGATTGTAAGCCTGATCGTGGCGGGGATCCTGCGTCTTACTTTCACGCTCTTGATGCGGGAAAAGTCGTTCAGCTTTGCAGCAATCTCACGTGTAGGCACTTTGAAAAGGTTTGTTCCGATGTGTTGATTGCATGTTTCATAGATCAGCGAATCGGGCACGACGAGGTTTCCCGTGATATTTATGTGCTTAACTTCCAGCCAGGGTAAATGAAGCATAAAATAGAAGATACCAAGCCCTAAAGCGAGGATCGCCATCAGACTGAGAGCAAAGAAGATATAATACCTGCTGTTGCCTCTGCGTTTTTTGTGCTTCATCATCCATTCCTTTTATATTCAATGACTTACCGATCTCGCTCTTTGCGAAAATCGAGGGTCAAGTGTATTTCTCACAACTCTTTTAGTCTTTAGGGTTTGTGTCAACATCTTTTTTCAGTTCTTGTAAGATTTCTTCGCCATATTGCCAAATGTTGCCTGCGCCGAGCGTAACGAGTAGGTCGCCGGGCTTGAGAATAGCCAGTGTATCCTTCACTATCGATGCGTTTTTATCTATCACTTTTACCATCTTATGTCCGCTTTGTACGGCTACATCGGCGATGAGTTTGGAATCCACGCCGGGGATGGGCTTCTCGCGAGCGGGATAAATGGGTGCAACGATAAGGCAATCGCAGCTGAAGAATGCTTTGCCGAATTGCTCGTAAAGATCGCGCGTTCGGGAATATAGGTGTGGCTGGAATAGTGCGACAATGCGCCTATCCACACTATCTTTGAAGGCTTCCAACGTTGCTAAAATCTCGGTGGGGTGGTGGGCATAATCGTCATAGACGATGATATCTTGGGCGTCGCCTTTGTGCTCGAAGCGGCGATATACTCCGCTGAATGCTGCCATTCCTTCTTGTATGTGCTTGAAGGGGATGTCCAGTTCGAGGCCTAAAGCGCAGGCGAGAAGCGAGTTCTGTATGTTGTGCCTGCCGGTGACGTCCATGGTTATACGTCCCAGTTTATATCCTTTAAAAGTGAGGTCATAAGAGGCTTTGAAGTCCTTTAAATCTAAGTTTACGGCTTGCACATCTGCTTGTCGCGAGAATCCGTAAGTGATGATGCGCTTTTGTATGCTCGGCAAGATGGCTTGAACGCCGGGGTCATCAAGACAGGCTATCACGCTGCCGAAGAAGGGGACCTTGTTTGCATATTCTATGAAAGCACCTTTGATATCATCGAGGTTACGATAGCAATCAAGATGGTCTTCATCCACGTTTGTAATGCCGGCTATGCAGGGCGTGAGCGAGAGGAAGGAGTGGTCATATTCATCTGCTTCTACCACGATGTAATTGCCGGAGCCCATCACGTTGTTAGATCCGAAATTCTTGACCTTTCCGCCTACTATGATGGTGGGATCCAATCCTGCGGCTTCGAGAACGAGTCCCGCCATGGAGGTGCTGGTGGTCTTGCCATGCGTTCCTGCAATGCCTATGGAAAAGCTCATGCGCGTGATCTCGGCAAGCATCTCGGCACGTCTGATCACGGGTATCTTCAGCGCTTTTGCTGCTACGATCTCGGCATTGTCGTCCATTACGGCAGAGGATTTTACTACCACGTCTGCATCGTGTATGAGTGCGGGATCGTGGCCTTCATTCACTGTTATGCCACGCTTTTCCAGGTGGGCTGTGATCTCTGTCTTCTTGAGGTCAGAGCCGCTGATTTCCAGTCCTTGATTGTGCAGGAATTCGGCTATGCCGCTCATGCCGATTCCGCCAATGCCGATGAAATGTATCTTCTTTGTTCTGCCAAGCATCTTATTCTCCTTCAAAAGTATCTAAAATATCTTGAGTTATGTTCTCTGCCGCATTGTTTTCGGGCAGCTTATCTAAAGCATGTTTGAGAGCAAGCAAATCTGCGCTGCGTATTTGTGCAAGTAGAAAGTTTGGGGTGAGTTCGCTTTGGGGTAAAAGAATTGCAGCTTGCTTCTTTTCTTGTGCCAGAGCGTTGTAATATTGATGGTTTGCAGCGGCGGTGGGGAGCGGGATCATGATCGCGGGAAGCTTTGCTCTTTCCAACTCTGCCGTGGTTATTGCACCGGCGCGGGTGATGGCAAGATCAGCTCTGCTCATCATCTCGTTCATCTGCATGGTGAAATCGAACATATATAGCCCTTCTTTGCCCTTGAAGCGCTCTGAGAACTCGCTGTAGCTGTTTCTGCCCGTTTGCCAGAGTATTTGCCAACCTTCCTCTAAGAGCTCGTCTAATGCGCCTGCTAAGGCCTCATTGATGGCAAGCGAGCCTTGAGAGCCGCCGGTGATAAGAAGTGTCTTCCTGTCGTCCTCTAAACCAAGTTCACTAAGGGAAAAGTCTTTTGCCAAGGCTTTCTCTTGTATGGGAATACCGAGATTCTTCATGTCTGCTTTCTTGATGAAAGTGCGAGTATCTTCAAAAGAGATGTAGAGCCGCCTGAGCTTGGAGGCTATCTTGCGCGTCACCAAGCCGGGATAAGAGTTGCTTTCATGTAGGAAACAGGGGATCTTACACAGTATCGCTGCGATGATCACGGGACCGGATACAAAACCGCCGGTTCCGATCACTGCATCTATCTTCTCTTCTCTTAGTATCTTCTTACAGTGGATCACGCTTTCAGCAAGAAAGTAGGGGAAAGCTAGGTTGCTCAGCGAGAGCTTACGATAGAGCTTGCGCACGCGGATTGTGTGAAAGGGATAGCCCTCATTCTTGCTGAGTCTATCTTCAATGCCGTCTTTATTGCCGATGAAAATGCAGTCATGACCATGCTTTTGCAGTTCTTTAGCAAGGGCAAGAGCCGGGACTACATGTCCGCCCGTGCCGCCTGCACCAAATGCGAATCTCATACCTTCCTCCTATTTGCGCTGATGTTTAAAATCACGCCCATTGCAGCGCTATCCATGAGCAATGCCGAACCGCCATAGCTGATAAATGGCAATGTATTTCCCGTGGGCGGCAATATACTCATCGCCACGCCTGTGTTTACCAGTACATTGCAATAGACGTTCATAGCCATGCCTGCGCAGAGCAGTTTTAAGTAAAGGTCTTCTTGTTTGAAAGATATTCTCATGGCGGCAAAAAAGATTGCGCTATGCAGGAAGAAGACGAGTATTGCGCCCATGAAACCCGCTTCTTCGCCTATGATGGTGTAAACGTAGTCTGTTCTGGCTTCGGGGAGGTAATAGTGCTTTGCTCTGCCTCGCGCGATGCCCGTGCCCATAATGCCTCCGCTGGTCAGCGCAATCAGGCTTTCGCGCACCTGATAGTCTCCGCTGCCTGATTCCGAGAGGTCTCGCTCTTTGAAAAACAAGCTGTATCTCTTATATGTATCCATCCTGTTTGCACGATAGCTATCGCCTTTCTTGATAATGAGCACTCCGCCAAGCATCGCCACTACCAGGATGAGCGCAAGTATTCGCTTCCTTATTCCTGCATAAAAGAGCATGCCCAAGAGCGTCATTCCACCGATGATGATGGTAGAAAGGTGTTTCTCTGCAAAGATGAGCCCAAAAACTATGGCAGTGAGCAAGGTAAGCGCCGGAAAGTTCTCCATAAAGCGCATGATATTGGTAGTGTTTTGCAAAATCTCCTGCTTGTCTGCGAGAATATTTGCATAGAAAAAGACAAGAGCAACACGCGCAAAGAAAGAGGGCTGAAAGCTGATGAAACCAAGGCTTATCTGCCTGGTTGCGCCCTTGATAGTAGAGCCTTTTACCAGCACAAAGATCAGCATTGCAATGGAAAGATAGACCAGCCAAGTGTTCATGAACCTCAGCTTCTCAAATTCAAAGAAATATACGATGAGCACAGCGAAGAGCCATGAGACCATCAAGTAGATCAGATGCTTATAGAAGTAGGTCATAGAGCTTTGCACGGAGGATATGTCCACCATCACGATGAGTCCTATCACGCAGAGCAAGAAGTAGCCCCAAAAGACCGTGCGGTCGTAGCCTACAACATAAGTGTTAAATCTGTTCTTTTTCACTTTTCAGTTCCCATACTATCTTCTTGAAATAATCACCGCGCTCTTCAAAGCTTGAAAAGCGGTCGAAGCTGGCGCAAGCAGGGCTTAGCACAACGCTCTCACCATGCTGAGCATCTTCAAAGGCACGTCGCACTGATTGGGCGAAGTCTTCCTCTATCGTCATGGGAAGCTTACCCTGCCATGCCTCACGCATCTGAGGGATGGTATCGCCTGTTATATATATCTTTGCTGTATGTTCTTTTAGTTCATCGGTGAGCAGGCTGAAATCTTCGCCTTTGTCCGAGCCTCCGAGTATGAGGCGGATGGGACGCTCGAAGGACTTTAGCGCACAACGCACAGAGTCTGTATTAGTAGCCTTTGAATCGTTATAAAAAGATATGCCGTTAATAGTAGTGACATATTCCAAACGATGTGCAAGCGAGGGGAAAGTGAGCGCGGCTTCATAAGCTTGCTGTAGCTCCAGTCCCAATGCCTTGATGATAAGCAGTGCCGCCATGAGGTTTTGATGATTGTGCGGCCCCTTGATGAGAAGTTTTTCAAGATCAAAGCTATCTTGCCCGATCTGCACACTTCTGCCACTGACAAAGGCGTCTGCAGTACTATCAGCCAGCGAGAAGCTCAGCATCTTACCCGGCTTTGCACAAAGATGCTTAAGAGTCTCTGCACAATCTTTGTTGATGATGCCAAAGCCGCTCTCGGATTGATATTTAAAGATGCTCGTTTTGCTGAAAGCATAGTCATCAAAGCCCTCATAACGATTCAGGTGATCCGGCGTGATATTCAAGAGCGCCGCAACTTCAGGCTTGAAACTGCTAATAAGATCCAGCTGGAAGCTGCTGATCTCGAGTATGATATAATCTATCCCCGACTTTTCTATGGGAAAGCTGCTGAATGCCGCGCCAATATTGCCGGCAAGTATAGTTGATTTTCCCATGTTCTTTAATATGTGATGCACGAGGCTTACAGTGGTGCTCTTACCATTGGAGCCCGTCACGGCGATGATCTTGCTATCTTTTGCCTTGATTCTATAGCCAAATTCTATCTCCGAGATCATCTCGATCCCGCGCTTTTTGCCTTCTTTGATGATGGGCACATCCAGCGGGATGCCGGGACTAACTATCCAAGAGTCATATTCAAAGAGCTTCTCTGAATGCAGGCCTAATTCATGCGGAAAGTCGTCAAGAAACTCGGTAGTTTCTGTATCCAGTGGCTTTGCACTAAGCTCACTGATAAAGGGACACAGCCCCAGTTCGCGGAGCTTCTTCGCCGCCGCAATTCCACTACGCGCCAGCCCTAATACGGCATATTTCTTATTCTTATCTAACACAGATGCTCCCTTTACCTTAGCTTGATGGTGCTCAGCCCAAAAGCCACCAAGAGCATAGCGACGATATAAAAGCGCATTACTATCTTGGTTTCGTGCAAACCTTTTAGCTCATAGTGATGATGAATAGGCGCACAGAGGAACACACGCCGCCCCTGACCATATTTTTTCTTTGTATATTTAAACCAATACCTTTGCAGGATAACGCTAAAGGTTTCAAAGACAAAGATAAAGCCGATGATCAGTAGGAATATTTGCTCTTTGAGAAGCACGGAGATCACGGCCAGGATGCCGCCCAGCGCCAGAGAGCCCGTATCGCCCATAAAGATCTGCGCCGGATAGCTATTATACCACAAAAAGCCCATGAGAGCACCGATGAGGGCAGAGATGAAGACCGTGAGCTCGCCCGCATTAGGGATGAACTCCAGATTTAGATAATCCGCCGCCACAAAGTGTCCTTTAAGATAGCTCATGATGCCCAGCCCCAAGGCGGCGATAGCCAGCGTTCCAGCCGCCAGCCCATCCAGGCCATCAGTGAGGTTTACCGCATTGGAACTTCCCGTAATCATAAATATGACGAATGGAATAAAGAGCCAGCCCAAAGGCAGGATGAGTCCTTTAAAGAAAGGTATTTGCAAGTTTGTGATATTGGCATCCGAGGAGCTGAAATAGATGGCGAGCGTGAGTATGAGCGCGACACCGATCTGCCCCCAGAGTTTATATTTAGGCACCAGCCCCTTTTTAGATTTCACAAAGTTTTTAAGATAGTCGTCCAAGAAGCCTAGCGTTCCCAGCCCCAAGGTGCTGAGATACATCATGAGTATCGCCGGATTGGTAAGTATGTTCCAAAACAGCGATGAAAGCATGAGCCCCACGAGTATGATGATCCCTCCCATGGTGGGCGTTCCCGCTTTGATCTTATGTTTTTCCGGCATATCTTCGTCAATGGTTTCCACTGCGTTGCCTCTTTTTAGGGCATTGATGATGGGCGGGCCTAAGAACAAAGTAAAGATAAGTGCAGTGATAAAAGCACCGATGGATCTGAATGTGACATAGCGAAATACGTTGAATACAATGGAATACTTTGCCAGCGGATAAAGAAGGTGATAGAGCATTATTCTTCTCCTAAAAGGTGGGCTAATATTTTAAAGAGTTTCATCCCGTTTGAGGCCTTGAGCAGGATCACAGCCGGCTTTGGCAGCTGAGGGAAACGATCAAGCAGAGCAAAAACATCCTCAAAGTGTCGTGCAGCATCCTGCTGATAGCTTTTTGCATATTTACCAATGCTATAGATCTCATCATGCCCGCTTTCTGCAAAGATTGCGCCTATCATCTCATGATAAAGCTCCGCACTCTCGCCCAGTTCCAACATATCGCCCGCAAAGGCAATGTGGGGGAGATCCGGCTCATAATCGCGCCAAAATTCGATAGCCGCCTGCATGGAAACAGGATTTGCATTATAACAATCAATGATGACAATTCTGCCGTCTATCTCTCTGATTTGCATGCGCATATCCATCATGATCTTTTGCGAGAGAGCGGCTTGGATATCATCCGCATCCAGCCCCAAGCGTAGCGCCAAACAGATGGCGAATGATGCATTGATGGCAAAATGCGGCGCAAGATAGGGGATATGCCAAGTTCTTTCGCCGAGGTCAAAGCTGAGACCATCATCGCCGCGCAAGACATTCTGTATTCTGCAATCCGCATGAGGCGCAAAGCCCACTCCCACCGCGCTATCTCTATATATCTCAAAGCGCGGATCATCAGCGGGATACAGCCTTATCTGCAAAGCTCTTTGAAAGAGGTCGGTCTTTTCTTTAAACACTCCGTCTTCATCTTTGAAATACTGCAAGTGCGAAGGTCCGACATTCAGGATCAGCCCCGCATCCGGAGTGATGGTATTTGCCAAGAGATCAATCTCACCGAGGTGATTGCTACCGATCTCAAAAATGGCATATTTATCTGTGGGACACACACGCAGGATGGTCTTTGTGAGCCCGATTATATTATTTTCGTTTTTACTTGTCTTCAGCACATCTGCTTTATATGAAAAGACTTGTGCAATGAGCTCTTTAACGCTGGTCTTGCCCGTAGAGCCCGTGATCGCGATCTTATAGATCTCAAACATCTGCAGATATTTTTGCATGAGCAGAGCCATGAGCGTCTCGGGCGAAGGAGCTTGAATGAGCCCGGCAGCCTCGATTTCTTTTGAACAAATAACGCTATTGGAAGGATCTGAGAGCACGTCCTCCACGAAGTCGTTCCCGTCGAAGTTCTCACCTTTGATGGCGATGAACAGTGAATGCGGGCGCAAGGTTCGCGTATCCGTAGAGAGATTACGCAGGGTCTTAGGCGCGCGATATCCCTCACCTGTAGGCTCTTCTTCCATCATTATCTTCAAGAGAAGCTCGTCAAAGGGCAGGATGAGTTCATCTTCATGCTTGCTCTCAGAAAGCTCTTGCAGAACCTCTTTCGCTGCAAGTTTATCATCAAAATCGTGTCGAACACCTTCTATTTCTTGATAGTTTTCGTGCCCTTTGCCACAGATGAGAACTATATCTCCCTCAGCGGCGAGGCGAATGGCAGCCTCTATTGCCGCCTTTCTATCGCGCGTGATCCACCAAGGAAGTATCCAAGATGAATCTCTAACCATATCATATATAATGCGATCGGGATTTTCATTACGAGGATTATCGTCTGTGATGATGACCGCATCGCTTCCGCCGAGAGCTGCTTTAAGCATGAGCGGACGCTTGAGTTTATCGCGATTGCCGCCTGCACCGACCACGCTGATGATGCGCCTATGCGGCAGCCTGCCAATGCTTTTGAGCAAACTGATCAGCGCCTCGGGCGTGTGCGCGTAATCAATATATATGCCTATTTCGCGATCGTTTTCAAGAGGCTCCAGCCTGCCCTGCACGGGGATGAGCGCGCTCGACCACTCACTAATCTGCGTAAGAGAATGCCCGCTAAAGTGCATTGCCGCAATGGCAAGCGCAAGATTATCTATATTAAAATATCCGATCAAGGGACTGGATATGGCGACCATTGCCTCTTTGCTTATCAAGTCAAAACTGCTGGCTTCCAAGCTGCTAAACATATTAGAGATCACCAGATCAGCATGAGTTTCCTCGCCTATGCAATAGACCTGTCTCTCAGCCTTTTTGAGCCTGAAGCATATCTCTTCACCGCGGGCGTCATCACCATTGATAATCGAAGTCTTCGCACGCTTAAAGAGCAAATATTTCGCCTCAAAATAGTCATCCATATCCTTGTGAAAGTCAAGATGATCCTGACTAAAATTACTAAAGAGAGCATAGTCGAAATCTATGCCATAAACCCTATCGAGACTGAGCGCGTGGGATGAAACCTCCATCGCCACATGCGTCACGCCTTTCCTGATCATATGAGTAAATATCTCATTGAGTTCCAATATATCCGGCGTAGTATGGGCTGTGCTAAAGCTTTCATCTTCAATCTTATAGCCCATTGTTCCGATCCAGCCCGTCTTATATCCGGCAGCCCTGAGCAATTGAAAGAGCATTAGTGAAGCGGTGGTCTTGCCATTTGTGCCTGTAAAACCAAAGAGCGTAAGCTTCGCGCCGGGATCGTGATAAGAGAGCTTAGCATACAGCGCCGCCGCTTTTCTGCTATCGGTCACTTGAATATTGCACTCTTTGCTTTCGCCAATGATGAGCACAGCACCCGCTCTCTTTGCTGCGGCGATATGATCGTGTCCGTCAAAGTTCTCACCCTTGATAGCCACGAATGCCGAGAGTGAGCTGATCTTACGCGTATCGACTGCCAAAACAGGCAGATGTTCAAAATTGCAACACACGGAATCCGAGATATAGATACCGTGTTCTTTATATAGTTCTAAAAGTTTATTTGTCATAGTGATGCCTCCAGGATACAGACGCTGTTTTTCGATATACGCGAGCCGGGCAAGAGCGATTGTTTACGAACGATTCCGCTGCCATTGATGCGAACCTCCAGGCCTTCCCTCGCCGCCGCATCTACAGCCTTGCGTAGGGTAAGCCCTCTCAGATCGGGCATGTGTCCTTTCATGATGGTTTTCGCGTCCTCAGGATTGTCGCCTTTGCCTATCTTGAGCGTGATGGGATGATGTTTATCCACGCTGATCCCCGCTTTCGGGAATTGATCTACGACGATGGATGCGCTATCCGGCCCTTCCAATGTATATAAAAAACCATAACTATTGAGGTTTGACTGTGCATTTGAGATGTCCATGCCCACCAAGTCCGGCATGATGAGCGAGGTTTGCAAGAGCCTCTCATTATATGGCAAAATCTGACAATCAGGCATGAATACGATGTTTTCCACGATCTTCTTGAAGGTGGGCGCAGCGCTCATGGAACCAAAGCGATAGTAATGCTCCGGCTCGTCATAAAAGATGACTATAACCATCTGCGGATCTTCCATGGGGAACATTCCTGCAAAGACCGCATTGTATTTATCAGCAGAATAGCCGCGACTGCCCTGAACATTCTTCTCAGCCGTTCCTGTCTTGCCGCCCACGCTGATATAATCCATTTGGATATGCGTTGCGGTTCCATCATCCACCACATCGCGAATATATGAGAGCATGGTATCACAAACCGCTCTGGTAGAGACCTGTCTAAGCACAGATGGCTCAAAGCTTTCCAGGATGTTTCCATGCTGATCACGATAGCTTTCCACTATGTGCGGCTTCATCATTTTGCCACCATTTGCCATAGCGCCATAGGCAACCGCTAATTGTATTGCCGTTACAGATATAGACTGTCCAAATGAAAGTGAATGCAGAGAATAGCCGTCCCAATTTTCGAGTTTTGCGAAGATTCCGCTGGATTCACCGAAGAGATTTAATGCACTTTTCTGACCGAAGCCCAGAGAGATATACTCTTCATAGAGGCGAATCTTGCCGGTGCGTTCAGCCAGCTTTGCCACGCCCACGTTGCTGGATTTGGCAATGATCCCGCGTGGAGTTAGAGGGCCGTAGTCGTGGGTATCGCGAATCATGCGCCGTCCAACCTGATAGTTTGAACAATCAATCTTTTCATTGGGGCGAACCAGTTTATGTTCAAGGGCGGGCAGCATTCCCAAGGGCTTCAGCGCCGAGCCGGGCTCAAACATGAAGCTTGCGGGGATGTTTGATCTCGTGCGTAAAACTCCGGGATCTATTTTCTTATCTGTATTTGAAACGCCTGCCAAAGCGATGATGCGTCCCGTTTTAGGATCCAAAACCACCGCTCCGCCATGCGATGCACTATATTTTTCCACGCCTTCATAAAGCGCGTTTTCCACTATCTCCTGCACCGTGCCATCTATGGTAAGATGCACATTTTTCCCGCTGATGGGCTTCTTTTCATGAAGATCGGGGTAAGGCATTCTATTGCCATTTGCGTCGAAAACCACTTCTTTCCAGCCATATTCACCGGCGAGAATCTTATCGTAAGTAGCTTCAAGTCCATTGATGCCAGCAAGTTTGTACAAAGACTTACTGCCTGTTTCTCTATCATATCCGTCGGATTCTTCTCGCACAGAGCCTAGGAGCCTTGCCGCAAGAATTCCCTTGGAATATATGCGTCTCATGGAGGCAAAGTTGTGGATGAGTCCCGGCATTTTCGCCTTTGCAAAGGCGGCAACTATCTTATCAAGCTCGGCTTCGCTGATTCTATTTGAGATCTGTATAGAGGTTGCCTTTGTACCGCTATTTAGCCTTCTGAGCACATTCTCTTGCTTCAGCGAACTATTTTCAGAGATCAAGAGAGCGGTCTTTTCAAAAGCCTCAGCCTGAGTATGTTCATTGCGATCTGCCCACCTATTTACCGCATTTCTATCTATATCCAATTGATAATAAGAGATGCTGGAAACCAAAAGATTGCCTTTGGAATCGTATATACTGCCTCTTTGGGGAATCACTATGTCTTTATTGGGGGTATAGCGAATCCTGCGCATGTGTGCGAAATTGAAGGGATCCAAAACCTGGATACTAAAGAGGTATGCGCCCCAAAGCAGCGCAATAATCCCAAAAAAGATTACTAATAAATAGTAGCGGGAACGCATAGGAGTCAGTCGAGTATGATATTTACATTCTTAGCTTCGGCTCTTGAGGCAACGAGATCTATGATGCAATAGCCCTTGCTGCTGCTTTTCTTCGCGGGCTCATGAACATAGATCACGTTTCCTTGTTCGTTGCCGGGGATGAATTGACTCATCTCCACTCGAACCAAAGAGGCAATGTGCTTTCCGCTTCTGAGTTCGCCGTGTTCCACCACGAGCTCAGTATTGATATTCTTTTCGGCGTTATAGCTTTTTTCGAAGTCAGCCAATTTGCGGGTGTAAGCCACATTTCTATTGTTATTATAAAAGTTAAAAAAACCTATGGTTACAAACAGAATTAGTAATATGATTAATTTTCCTCTCATTATTCCCCCTTTTTTTCTGCAGCGCGAAGCTTTGCACTGCGTGAGCGGATGTTTTGCTGAAGCTCTTCCTTATCGGCGAGCACAGGCCTTTTGGTCAACACTTTGAGCTGACTTTTATGATCACAAATGCAATTGATTATAGACGTGGGGCAGAGGCAATCCTGCTCCGCCGTTCTAAATGTGTTTTTTACTATTCTATCTTCCAAAGAGTGATAGCTTAGCACCACTATGCGCCCGCCTGGTGCAAGGATATTGATGGCATCCTGCAGAGCAAAGCTCAGTGCGTTTAGCTCGTCATTAATATATATGCGCAAAGCTTGGAAAATCCTCACTTTGGTCTTGAGCGACTCTTTGCTTCCCTTCCCTGCCACTTGTTCGATGATTCTTGCCAGATCGCCGGTAGTCTCAATGCTTTGCTTTCTGCGCTCTTCTTCTATCGTGCGCGCTATTCGGGCAGAGAGATTGTCCTCGCCATATTCTTTAAAGATCCTGCGCAACTCGCGCACCTCATATTCATTTACCACCTGTTTTGCGCAAAGCTCATTTTCCCTATCCATGCGCATATCCAGCGGCGCATCTTTGTCGAAACTAAAGCCGCGTTCGGCTTCGTCGATCTGGTGGGAAGATACTCCCAAATCAAAAAGTATGCCGTCTATGGCGCTGATCTTTCTCAGCGCAAGCTCGGTTCTGAGATGTCTGAAATTGCTTTTTATGAATACAGGATTGTAATTTTCTAAGGTTTTGCTTGCTTGCGACAAGGCTTCATCATCCTGATCGAAGGCGAAAAGGCGAATTTCGGGCTCTTTTTCGTAGAAATAACGACTGTGCCCGCCGCCGCCTACCGTGGCGTCAATATATATACCGCCCGCGCGTAGGTTGAGATATTCGGCGCATTCTTTTGCCATCACAGGAAGATGATACTCTATCATAACTGATAATCCTCGCTGCTAAATACTTCGCGATGAACTTTGAGCTTGTTCGCTCTCACGGATGCGTAGATTTCAGGATTCCACAGCGTGATGAAATGGCCTTCGCCTTTGATAATGACGCTGTCTTCAATGCCTACCTCATCAAGCAGGAGATCTTGGATGCGAACCCTGCCGGGGCCTTCAAGCTCTTGCTCCATCATGGCAAAATCTATGAGCTGAGTGCGAAGACGGCGTGCCCTCTCGTCTCCTTCTTTGAGACGCTTTAGCGTTGCTTTCCAAGTATCCAAAGGATAGATGGCGATGGTGTTATTTGGACCCATTGTGACGACAACAGAGCGCAGAGCTTCCTCGGCAAATTTCCTTTTGAAACCCGCCGGGATGATCACTCTCTGTTTGTGCACAGAGTTTTCAAAAACACCTAAAAATTCACCGGACATTCTTTCTTCCTTGCATCCTTAATATTTCCGTTGTTGAGCTCGCTTTGAGTTTTCGAGAACCTCGGCGAGCCCGTTTTGACTAAAAATGACTTTATCTGAGTTCTTATGACATCTATTGACACTTTTAGAGCCGTTATCTTTTTTGTCAAGAAATAAAAGGTCTTATTATTTGATTTTGTGCATGGGTGATTTCTAAATATGTGTTAATATGTTGATATATATGTATGTTAGGGTATATAGTTAAAGTGAAAAATTCTTTTTAAAAGCCTTGTTATGTGCTCTAAAATGCCCTGTATTCACTCGATTTTCCACCCTGTTTTGCTGCCATGCGATTTGAGTTTATTTGAGATTTGCGCTATTTTGCTGCTTTTTATAGCATCGTGCCATATTCGGACATTTTCTGTGCAGATATTTTGCACACTACACTCTAAATTACGCTGTTCCTATGGCTTACCTATTGGTCTCAGCCTATGATATCGTGGTGATGTGCTCATGGCGATGACCATATCATGACCACATCACCACCAGAACCCAATAGGGGTGCGGCTTGAACAAAGCGGGAAAAACGAGAATTT
>DUNQ01000116.1 GCA_012839325.1 Candidatus Cloacimonadota bacterium | reverse complement strand
ATATTACAGCTCCCCCACCGAGGATGCAGTGGTGATGGGCGCCTTTTTCACGCCAACTGTTAAGGAGGACGGCGATGACTTATGAATATGACTTTTTGGTGATTGGCAGCGGGATTGCCGGCTTGGTTTTCGCGCTCGAAGCAGCCAAGAAAGGCAGAGTTGCCATCGTCACCAAAAGCGGACTTTATGATTGCAATACAGACTACGCCCAAGGCGGGATCGCCGCTGTTTTGGATGCGCAAGATTCTTTTGCAGAACACATTGAAGACACCTTCGCCGCAGGTGCGGAACTCGGCAAGAAAGAGGTGATCAGCCGCATCATAGAACAAGGCCCCGATCTCATCCAATATCTGATTGATCTCGGCACGGATTTCACGCGCAGAGACGACAGCTATGACAGAAGACTGGAAAACCTCTCGCTCACCAGAGAAGGCGGACACACCCACAGACGCGTAGCCCACGCTGCGGACAGCACGGGGCACATGATCATGGAAGCGCTGATCTCGAATTGCTTAAGAGACCCCAATATAGACATTTTTGAAAACAGGCTGGCGATAGACCTCATCACCCAGCACCACGTGAAAAACGAACATGGCTTCATCCCCGGCATCGCTTGCTGGGGCGCTTACGTTCTGGATTCCAATGCGAACATCGTGGATATCTTCAAAGCGCGTAAGACCATGCTCGCAACCGGCGGCGCAGCACAGATTTATGGACACAATACAAACCCCGACGTTGCAACCGGCGACGGAATGGCGATGGCACGCCTGGCAGGTGGACGCCTCGCAAACATGGAGTTTGTACAATTCCATCCCACCGCTTTTTGGAGCGCCGAAGGCGAAACTTTCCTCATCACCGAAGCCCTGCGCGGAGAAGGCGCGATCCTCAGGCTTTCAAGCGGCGAAAACTTCATGGAAAACTATCATGAAATGGCAAATCTCGCCCCGCGCGACATCGTTTCCCGCGCCATAGACAGCGAGCTAAAACGCCGCGGCGAAAAGTTTTGCTGGTTAGATGCCACTCACATCCCGCATGATGCACTACGCAAGCATTTTCCATATATAGACAGCCGTTTGCAAGAGCGCGGCATAGATTTCACCCGCGAATACATCCCCGTTGCCCCTGCCGCACACTACTTTTGCGGCGGCGTGATCTCCACCATCGACGGCATCACGGATATCCACAATCTCTTTGCCGCGGGCGAAGTTGCTTGCACGGGGCTGCACGGCGCAAACCGTCTTGCCTCAAATTCCCTCTTAGAAGCGCTCGTAGTGGCATACAACGCCGCAAACCACCCCTCCATGGAACACGAAGTGATCTTCCCGGATATCCCGCCTTGGAGACTCATGGATAGCTTCAACGAAAACGAATGGGTGGTAATCAGCCACAATCGCGAGATCATCGGCACCATCATGCACGGCTATGTAGGCATCCGCCGCAGCCGTCGCCTCCTCAAATACGCCATCTCTCGCCTGGAAAATATCTACAACGAAATCAATAATTTTTATCAACACAATGCGGTACGTCGCGAGGTCGTGGAAACCCGCAACATGGCTGTCATCGCAATCGCCGTCACGCGTAGTGCCTTGGCAAGAAAGGAAAGCCGCGGTGCACACTTCCTGATCGACAATCCATCGCGCGATGACATTCACTATCAATACGATACGATAATCTAAAATCAAAGAATATAGGACATACAATGAGCGGTAAATTCATAACTTTTGAAGGAATAGAAGGCAGTGGCAAAAGCACGCAGGTAAGGCTTTTGAGCAAATATCTCACCGAAAGAGATATCCCTCATCTTTGCACGCGAGAGCCCGGTGGAACCCCCATTGCGGAGGCTATCCGCGACTTGCTTTTGGATATCAAGAACAAAGAAATGCTCCCCGAAACCGAGCTGCTCCTCTATAGCGCCGCCCGCGCCCAACACAGCGGAGAGCTCATCATCCCCGCACTCAATGCCGGAAAGACCGTGATCTCGGACAGATATTTCGACAGCACCTATGCCTATCAAGGCGCAGCGCGGGATCTGGACTTTGGCGTGATTGATACTCTCACAGATTTCGTTTGCTTCGGCAAAAGACCGGATCTCACTATTTTACTTGATCTTCCCGCCGAGATCGGATTGGGCAGAATCTCATCACGTGAGCAAGACAGACTTGAGCAAGAAGCCCTTTCTTTCCATCAAAAAGTACGTGAACAGTTTTTATTCATTGCCAAAAAACAACAATCAAGATATCTTGTCATTGATGCCTTAAAAAGCAAGGAAGACATACACATTGAAATAATT
>DUNQ01000115.1 GCA_012839325.1 Candidatus Cloacimonadota bacterium | reverse complement strand
TGAAGGTTTAAATATGGTATTCCGCCCAGTTTTTTGCTTACACAAAGATGCAACTGGCTGGAATATATGACTCATCTGTTGAACAGTCTCTAAAAAACAGAACAGACAAACTCAATACAAAAATAATTAAGGCAATGCCTTTGATTTTTTTCATGGGATTTCTCCTTTATTTTTCTTTGAGACGGCATTTGAAACCGCCGGAATGTTATGAATTGGCGCAACATCCAACTCTTTGTATTTCAAGATTATGAGGGAATTACCGTCCCTCGTTATTTATTATTTATATTCAATTGCATCACGGTTGCATTATATTGATTTATGAAATATTTGTCAAGTTTATTGTGAGACTGTGCTCACCTCTTTCGCCGATTTAACGATTGGTGATTTAAGGATTTAACGGAAAAAACTCCACTTTTTTCGGTTAATGATGACTTTAACCTACCAAAAAAGAGGTGATATACCTGACTAATACACCCAAATCCACAAGCAAAATACGCATATCCCATTGCTTCCCTATAGGTTACAGCTTAGCTTCCGCCTATGATGTGGTCATGGCGATGAGCATATCATGACCACATCATGACCAGAATCCTATAAGGAAGGCATGGAAAAGAAGCGAAAAATTGAAGAGAAAAACAGGTGGATCAGATACGAATTTGCCCGGAAGAGATGAAACAATTGACCCGATCATAAACATTACGAAAATAAATATTGACAAAATAATCTAAACCGTTATAGATGTGATAATTCTGATTGAGCTTATTCAGATAAATCTTTCACATAATCCCACGCTCAAGATCAGATCAGAAATCCCAAAGCCCTTTATCTCAGAATGATATAGCTTTTATATCAAAATGATATAGTCAGTTGTCGCGCTAAGCCCGAAGATCATCATAAGAGCATGATATTTCAATAGATAGACAAGTATCTTGGTTTGGCACGCCAATTGCATATAATATAGGTATAACAAGGAATTAATTTCTTAAGGAGAAAAAAAGATGAAAAAGGCACTATTTTTGACACTGGCTTTGAGCTTGCTTTTTGGCGTGGTCATGGCTGAAGATCATGCGATTGATCCCATCAGCGAGCCTGTCGATTCGGAGATTAAGCCTGTCACAACGACGGCTTTCACCCCGGAACCGGCAGATGCGGCATATTTTGGCATAATTGCAGAAGATCTCACCTTCCCCAAAGCTCAGGAATTGGGTTTGCAACAAAACTATGGGATTGTAATTTCTTGGGTTAGTAAAGAGTCTCCCGCTTGGCATTTCCGCCTGCAGGAAGATGACGTCATCCTCAAGATAAACAATCAGAAAATCAATAATATGGCTACTTTTGACAAGGTTCTCAATACTTTGAGAGCAAACGATCAGATCACCCTGGAGATCTCTCGTGATGGGGATTTGATGGGCTTGGATATGACTCTCGGCGCACGTCCCGGCGTTCCCGAAGAAGATGCAGAAAAGCCTCGTGTTCCCGGCAAGAAGCGTCTCAGCTCCGGCTATGGCGGCGCTACATGGGTGCCGATGTGGATAACCTTGGATATGGATGATATCAATGCTTTGATTTCTCATGACGACTTAGGTTTTGAAAAGTTCCGCACCGAAGGTCTCTTGCAGCAGGGATTTGCAGGGAAACTCCCGATCGGTAAAGGCTTTATGCTGGGCGGACAGGTCACCACTTTCTCAGATACCAAGAAAAAACCAAGCGGAAGTGATCCTACTTATCACACTTGGATGAAATATAAAAACCTCTTGGGCGGTGTGACTTTGGATAAGCGTATCCCCTTTAGTAAGAACATAGTAAGCAGCATTGGAATCATGTTGGGCGGCGCATATCAAGAGCTGGAGTTTTTGAACTCGGATTCAAATTATGATTGGAACGATATGCCGAATACCATCACCGATTCAAATAACACGCATTTCCTTTTGCATAAAGGATATCTCACCGTTCAGCCCAGAGTGGAATTGCAATATCACTTCCTTTCATGGCTGGGATTGCGCGCGGAAGTGGGCTATAATTATGGCTACTCGTTAAATAAGGATTGGCGCGTGCACGGACTTGCAAATGAAACTTTTGAAATCCAAAACTCACCTGATACAACTTTCCAGGGTGTGACCATCACCGTCGGTCCCTGGTTTGGATTCTAATATAAAATAATAACACTCCCTAAACATCCTGCCCCCCTTCTCTTTGAACAAAAAAGGAGGGGGGATTTTTTTGCCCGAAAGTGTGGATCAATAAGGGATTATATCTTCGTGGCGAATGTCTCCATAGAAAATGAGATAGTTCTTTTCATCCTCGTCAAAACCGGCATTGAGGAAGTGGTAAAGGTCTATTTTCCAAAATGTTTCGCGATATTCGGCGTCATAGTCCAATTCATAGCCGTGCAAGCGGGCTAAGAGCTCTACTATCTCCTCTTCAAAGAGGTCTATGTTCTCCTCTTCCATAGAGATAGTCACCAGCCAAGAGACCAGCTCATCTTCATCGGGGGAAAAATAAAGACGGATGTCGCTGCCCGCTTGGGTGAAAAAGAAGCCTATCTCGCTCATATCGCGCGTGAAACCCAAGCTTTTCAGCTGAGCGATTGCCTCGTCTTCATTCATCCCAAAGCTGAGCCCGGGCATGCCTTCGAGTGCGAATAGCGAGGCGGAACACAGGAGGAATAGTGTAATTAATAGCGAAATGACTACTCTTTTTTTCATTGTTTTTTATCCCTTATTTTATTCTTTTCTGCAAAGTTCTTGTGCCAAATAGGAGAAAGACATAGCCAGAAGCAGGGCAACAATTACCAGAGCTAACATGGGTAAGAACATCAAGAATGAAACCTTTAGACCGTAGCCCATCCTGTAAAAGGGGATGATGGAATTCAAGGCGTTGTAAAGCATGAAAACTCCTAAAAGCGCCCAAAGTGCGGTCATTACCCATAGTTCGATTCTGATGACACTTCTCTCTTTAATGCCGTTTGCACGGTTTATTACAAAGCGTATCCCTGCAAGCAAATAGCTGAGCGAGGTGAGAAAGAGAACGATGAAAAGCATGATGAGGACTTGGAAATCGTCCACCAAGCCAAATTTGTTTTGTTCATATAGAAAATAAAAGCCGCCGGCGAAGCTGAAAAGAGCGGTGAGGACTATCCATAAGCGGCTGCCCCATGTGCTGAGTGGCTTGAAGGGCTTTGCTGCGTGGATTGCCGTGGGCTCTTGGGTAGTGTCGTCGCCGAGCTCATCTGTCTCTTCCATAGTATCTTGAGGCGCAGCCTCTTCGATGTCTCCAGCTTCGTCCTCACTGTGTTCTGAGGGCTGAGCGTCCATATCGGGATTGCGGTGTTTAAGTTCTTCTAAAATGGCGAAATACTTCTCACTATCAGTTTCGGCTTCATCCAAGAGGTTGCGTAGTTGCGTCTCTTCCAATGCGCTGAAATCAAGGTCTGTCATTTGGTTTTCTGCTTGTTTATCTTTCTTGATATCCATTCTTTCCTCGCGATATTCATATTTGCTCAAACATATTTGTTTGCCTAATGCTGTCAAGAAAAGTCTTTTAGGAGCATTTCAGCAATTCATCCTATGTCAAAGCTCTCTGCGCTAAGCTCTATTCAGTAAAGCTAATAATGAGCTTTGATGTGTTCTATACCGTCTTTCTCCATAAACAGAGCGGCGGATAGAGGTATCTTCATGACTATTAAAGAAAAAGAAGTCTTGCTCAAAACGCGATCAAAAGCGGCTGACAGGCACCTAAGCTTACTTTAAGTGAAACTTCATCACTATAAGTTAAAGATTTTGCTTGACATCTTCACCGCAATAGATAATCTGTCAACATGTCTTGAGCAACAATAACGTGAAGTAGGGAGGTATTATGCTTGGAAAAAGACTTAGAGAATTACGCTATGAACTCGGGTTCACGCAGGCGCAACTCGGCGATCGCTTAGGAATCAATTCATCTGCTATATCCCAATTGGAGAGCGGAAAAAACAAACCTTCTATGGATAACATGGTTCTGCTTTGGAAGCTTTTTGAGCTGGATTTGCATTGGCTTATCACCGGCGAGGGCAGCATGTTTGGAAGCGAGAAAAAAGAATTGGCGTCCGTCAAAAGCAAGGGCTGGCGAACCTTGCAAGAGATGCTTAATAACAGTTTAGAAGAGATCGCCCAAGCCAAGATCGATCTCGTGGATAGCACGGTGATAAACATCCCCGTGAGCGGAGAGATCGCAGCCGGTCCGCCTCAGGAAAGCAGTCTTCCTCAAGCGGATACAATCACCATCCGTAAAGGGCAACTCAAAGGAGCGCCGGGCAAGTTCATCAGTCTGCGCGTGAATGGCAGCAGCATGGAGCCTTCTTTGTATCACGACGACATTGTAATCATCTATCAATGTGCAGATTGGGAAAAGCTCTCCGGCAAGATCTGTGCCGTGCGCATAGATGGCGCTATCACGCTGAAGATGATGACTTTAGATCACGATACCAAGACCGTTTTGCTGCTTCCTCTGAACAAGGAATATAAGCCCATGTTTGTCAAACCTGAGGAACATGAGGACTTTGTCTTGATTGGTAATTTGGCTTCTTTATATAGACGCTACTGACATTACCCAAGAAGGAAATATCAGAAAAAGAATACAGTGTTATTTGGACTATAGACTCTTTTAGGAGCGCATCTTAGCTCTTCGCGCTTGCCACTTCAAGTGCATAGCTTTTCGTGATTTTGTTTGACACATTAGCTACATTTGCAAAGCATGAATCTACTGAAAGCGAGGAGTTAAAGATGTCTTTTGTTCACTTACACAATCACACACAATACAGCCTTTTAGATGGTGCTTGCCGGGTTGACAGGATGACCAAGCTGGCGCGTGAAATGGGCATGCCGGCAGTGGCGATGACCGATCACGGAAATCTCTTTGGAGCGATAGACTTTTATAGATCAGCCAAAAAGCAAGGAATCAAGCCCATCATCGGCATTGAAGCCTATATCATCAACGGCGAACTGGATTGTGAACTCAGCAAAAACAATGTGCGACATCACCTCATTCTTTTAGCCCAAAACTATCAGGGCTATCAAAACCTGATGAAGCTCTCTTCGGCTTCTTATATCGAAGGGTTTTATTATAATCCGCGGATCAGTAAGTCGCTATTATCTAAGCATAGTGAAGGGCTTATCTGCCTCTCGGCATGCGTGAAAGGCGAGATTCCCTGGCTTATTTTGCAAGGCAGGAATCAAGAGGCAAGAGAGGCTGCGCTTTGGTATAAAGAGCTCTTTGGAGATAGATATTATCTTGAGATTCAAGACCACAATCTCGATGGCGAAAAGAAGTCTATGCCCAAGCTGATAGAACTTTCTAAAGAGCTGGATATCCCTCTTGTTCTCACAAATGACTGCCACTATCTGCACAAAAAAGATCACGAAGCGCACGACATCCTGCTTTGCATCCAAACTGGTAAGCTTTTGGAAGATGAAAACCGTATGCGCTATAACACCACCGAGCTATATTTTAAGTCTCCCGATGAGATGAAAAAGCTATTCCCCGAACATCCTGAAGCTTATGAGAATACGCTAAAGATCGCCGAAAGCATCGATCTTGAGCTCAAATACGATGACTTTCTCTTGCCGAAAGTAGAGACGCCACCAGAGTTTGAAAACATGGGCGACTATCTCAAACACCTCTGTTATGAGGGCGCTAAAACCAAGTATCCCGATATGAGCGAAGAGGTTAAGAAGCGTATAGAGTTTGAATTGGGTGTAATCAAACGCATGGAGTTTGAAGGCTATTTCCTCGTGGTGAAAGATATCATAGATAGTGCGCGCAGCCATGACGTTCCCGTGGGTCCCGGCAGAGGCTCGGCAGCCGGCAGCATCATCGCCTATCTCTTGGAAATCACCAAGGTCGATCCCATCAAATACGGGCTTCTCTTCGAGCGTTTCCTCAATCCCGATCGCGTAAGCATGCCTGATATCGATATAGACTTCTGCGCCCAAAATAGGGCTAAAGTAATTGAATATATAGTTCAACGCTACAATAGAGAAAGCGTTACACAGATCATCACCTTCAGTGAACTCGGCGCTAAGAGTGCCTTCAAAGATGTGAGCCGCGTGCTTTCCGTTCCCGCATCCGAAGCAAATCAGGTGACCAAGAGCATGCCGAACAATGTGAAAAGCATTGAAGAAGCTCGTAAGCAAAGCTCGGAGTTCGCTCAACTTTTAGAAAACAACCCGAAATATCAGCAGATATATGACTACTCCTATGTGCTGGAAGGGCTGATCCGTCAGACGGGTATACACGCCGCGGGAGTGGTGATTGCACCCGGTGATCTCACGGATTATGTGCCGCTGGCTTGCAATAGTCAGAAAGGCGGTGAAAACGTTGTCTTAGTGCAATATGAAGGCAAGTGGTTGGACGAGCTCGGGATGCTCAAGATGGATATCTTGGGACTTAAAACTCTCAGCATCATCAAAAAGACAATTGACTTGGTGGCGCAAAGTCATGATATTCAGATAGATATAGACACTCTTCCTTTGGACGACCAGGATGTTTTCCGCATGTTAGGACGCGGCGAGACCGATGGAGTATTCCAATTTGAAAGCGACGGCATGCGCAAATATCTCACCGATCTCAAGCCGAATATGTTTGAAGATCTCATCGCGATGGTGGCGCTGTATCGCCCCGGCCCCATGCAGTTTATCGATAGTTATATCGCGCGCAAGCACGGGCGCGAGAAGGTGAGTTATGATCACCCCTTGGTAGAAAACGTGCTGCAAAGCACTTATGGCGTTACCATCTATCAGGAGCAAGTGATGCAGATGTCTCGCGAATTGGGCGGACTCAGCGGCGGCGATGCGGATACCCTGCGTAAAGCTATGAGTAAAAAGCAGACTGATCTCATGCAGATATACAGAGAAAAGGTGATAGAGGGCGCACTCAAACAAGACGTCCCGCGCGCGACAGTGGAAAAGATCTGGAGTGATTGGCTGAGGTTCGCTGAATATGCTTTCAATAAGAGCCATGCCACTTGCTATGCATTGGTTGCTTATCAGACCGCTTGGCTCAAGACCCACTATCCCGTGGAATTCATGGCGGCGCTGCTTTCCTTGGAAGATGATCCTACCAAAGTGACCACCATCATAGGCGTGTGTAAAGATATGGCTATCAATATCATCCCGCCGAATATCAATCGTAGTGAAGCTGAATTTAGTGTACACGGCAAGGAAGTTCTCTTCGGTTTGCGCGCACTTAAAAACCTCGGTGAAGCGGCAATAAACTGCATTTTGGAAGATAGAGCCGAAAACGGGGAATATAGCAATATCTTCAACTTCTGTTCGCGTATGGATAGCAGTTCGGTGAATAAGACCGTGCTTGAAAGCCTCGTGGCGTCCGGCGCTATGGACGATCTTGAAGGCAACCGAGCCCAGAAATGGGAGGTTATAGAACAAGCGCTGGCTTTCTCATCCGGTGAGCAAAGAGATAAGAAGATGGGACAAACCTCGCTATTTGACCTCATCTTGGATGAAGATGAAGACGACTATTATCCCGAGCTTCCGGCGCTTGAAGAATGGGGAAATCTACAAAGACTGGAGAACGAAAAGAAGGTTTTGGGCTTCTACATGAGTGGACACCCGTTAGAGGAGCTAAAACCCATGGTGGAACTTGTGAGCACTGTGAATTCCGCCCGAGGCAAATCAGCGCAGGGAGAGATGAGCATCGTAGGCATAGTCAGCTCCGTTTCGCGCAAGCGAGATTCACGCGGCAATCCCATGGCATTCGTAGAGATGCAAGACCTGCACGGCACATTTGAGGTTCCGCTATTTCATAAAGATGTTGCCCGTTTTGCCGATATACTCGAAGAAGGTAAAGTATTTTTCATAGAAGGCAATAAAAGCACATATAACGGTAATG
>DUNQ01000114.1 GCA_012839325.1 Candidatus Cloacimonadota bacterium | reverse complement strand
TTCCATGCTGCGCGATACATCGATTGCAAAGATGATATCCATGCCGCCCGTCTCCAATTCACGAGGGCGAAAGTCCCATTGCGGACGCGCGAGCGCAAAGACTAAAATGCCAAATGCAAAAGTGAGTAGAACGAGCTTCAATCCCGCATAGAATGGTGAATGTGCACCCAAGAAGATCTCTTGAAAGTCTTCTGTTGCAAAGCGCTTGAACTTCCTTGAAAAACGCCTGCCATGCCGCATGGTAAGCCAGATGAAGAGCGGTATTAAAAGTAAGAGCCACAGAGCATTAGGATTGTGTATATTCATCAGAAATCACTCCGGATATACGGGCAAGATGAAGGCGCGCAGCACGATCTCCAAACCCAAAAAGAAAAGTCCTAAAGCCAGAAAGAGGATGAAATGATCCACCCAACGATAGTTCAACTTTGCCGATATCTCAGTGCGCTGCATGGTGTCCAGTTCTTTCATGATCTCGCGCAAGCCGGCTGAGTCTGTGGCGCGAGCTGCTTTGCCCGTTCCCGTGATCTGCGCGATGCGGTGTAGCATGTCCATATCAAGCTCGATGAGGGTGGGGATATTACGCGTGCGCCCCAGTGAATCCACGAAAGGGAAGGGCACCACTCCCCCGCTGCCTACGCCTATGGGAAAGACCTTGATGTTCAGCGCTTTCGCCATCTGTGCAGCCGAGATAGGGTCGATCTCGCCGCTGTTATTTACTCCGTCTGTGATGAGGATAACAATCTTGGACTCTGCCTCGCTATCTTTGAGGCGGGCAACTGCTTTCGCGAGACCCATGCCTATTGCCGTGCCGGATGCCTCGCGGTTTACATCCAGCTTGTCTAATGCGCTCATAATGGCGGCATGATCGTAGGTGAGCGGGCTCGCTGTAATGGCGTATTCAGAGAAAGCTACAAGTGAAAACCTATCGTTCGGACGGCGAGATACGAAGTCTTTGGCAATGTCCACCGCCGCTCTCAGCCTGTTCTTGGGCATAAAGTCCAATGCGAGCATGGAACCGCTCACATCCATGGAGATCACTATGTCCACGCCCTTCTTGCGAAAGTCGCGAGTTGCATGTCCCCATTGAGGTCCCGCAAGGGCGATGATGAGAAAGAGATAGCACAGTGCGCGCAGAGCGGGATAGAGCCACTCTCCGAGGCTGAAGCGAGGCGCAAACTTCATCAGTAGAGCCAGCCTGTTTGCCGGAAGCGCCAGCTTGGCTGATGACTTCCTCTTCACCTGAAACCACAGATAAAGCGGGATCAGCAGCGCAAGCAAGAGGTATAAAGGGCGCACAAATCTAAGCATCTTGCACCGGGGCATATCGCCAAAAGAGGAGTTTAAGTTCCTGCGTTCTTGCTGTTATCTCGTGAAGCTCAGGCTGCGCGGAGGCAAACTTCACCATGTCTGTATATATCAGGAAGTCCATGATCTCGCGCCTATTTTCAGTGATACTATCACCCAACGCCATAGATATCTCAAAGGTGGTCATTTCAACGGCGCTGATGCCATAATTGCCATCTATAAACTCGCGCAGGATGAGCGAGAGGCGGAAGTGATATTCCAACATGTCGCTTTCCATGAGACCGCTGTGCTCCAGCTCTTCAAGTGCCTCTAAAGCACGCTTATAGGGTAGAACCTTGGGCTCTTCAGGCACGACGGGCATTTGGGGAACGCTCGGCACAGGCTTGGGCTTGGGCTTCGGCTTCCGCGCACGCAGTCTTGAGATAAGCACCATCAATGACGATACAAAGGCGGTAGCAAGAAGCAGGAAATACAGCCACAGCGGGATCTGCCAAGAGTAGCTCTCCAGCGGCTTGATCTCGCGCAAGAGGGTATCCTCCTCGGCTCGGCTGCGCAATACAAAGACGCGGAAGGCATCAGTCTCACCGCCGGAGGGGAGTATGCCCGTGCCCTTCAGTTTCAGCTTTGGAAAGGAGAGCGCGCCTGTTCTAAGCGGCATGAGGTCCAGCTCGGCATGGCTTCCCTCATCCTTGCGCGTGATGCGGCTATCCAGCACGCGGAAAGAGGTCAGCGTATCGGGAGTCTCTATCTTTCTAAGGGGAAAATCGGTATCTATATTAAGCGTAAAGCGCGAGCCTATGCGCAGGCTATCCGCGCCCGTGAGGCTCTGGGAAAAGCCTGCCATCAGCGGCAAAGCAAGCACCAGGCACAAAAGCAAGAGATAGAGCCGTTTCATCTGTGTTTCCTCATGTTTCTCAGCGCAAAGAACTGCCTCAGCTTTTGCACGTATGAATCGCTATTGAGAAAGAGCAGATGATCCGCGCCCATCTTCTTGATGCGGGCTTCAAGCTCTTCTTGCTCTCGCTGAATGAAGGCGCGATATTGCTCGCGTATCTTCTTGGAAGAGGTGTTGAGCACGCCCACCCGCTGATCTTCGGGATCGTAGAGCCTGAGATATCCTGCTTTGGGAAGCTCCCGCTCATTGTCGTCCTGCACCTGTATCGCGATGAGATCGTGCTTCTTTGCCAGGATGCTCATCTCTTTCTCGTAGCCGCTATCATAGAAATCTGAAAAGAGGAAGACCACGGCACGCTTCTTGAGTATGCGCGCGGCATATTCGCAAGCGCCGGAGAGTGAGGTTTCTTTGCCGGAAGGCTCATGCGTGAGTATCTCCGAGAGTATTTCCAATGCACGATTGCGCCCCTTTGCAGGCGGGATATACTTCTCTAATTGATCTGAATATAGGATGAGTGAAATGCGGTCTGAATTAGCAACAGCCGAGAAGGCAAGAGTTGCGATGATCTCCGCGATGCGCTCCTTTTTCAGTGCATAAGAACTGCCGTAAAACATGGACGCGCTATAGTCCACGAGAAAGACCACATTGAGTTCACGAGTCTCGCGATATAGCTTCACATAGGGCTGACCCAAGCGCGCAGAGACATTCCACTCGATATCCCGGAAGTTGTCCCCCGGCTGATACTCGCGAACCTCGCTAAACTCTATGCCCTGCCCACGAAAGCTGGAATGATATTCCCCGCTAAATATCTCATTTACAATGTTTTTAGTCTTGATCTCAAGCCGGCGCACCTTTTTGAGCAGGTCGGCAGTGCTGATGAGGCGCAATCTTCTCTCCCACTCTAATTACGGCACTTCGATTTCGTCTAAGATCTTACCGATGATCTCTTCAGCGAGGATCTCTTCGGCTTCGGCTTCATAAGAGGGAATGAGGCGATGGCGCAAGACCTCGCGGGCAATTGCTTTGATGTCATCCGGGATCACATAGGCTCTGCCTTCCAGGAATGCATGAGCTTTTGCGGCACGCGCGAGATATATGCCTGCACGCGGCGAAGCGCCATATTGGATGAGGTTTTTGAGCTGTCCCAAGCGCGGATAACGCTCCGGATGACGCGTTGCAATCACGAGATCAAGGATGTAATCCGTGAGGCGTTCTTCCATGTGAACGCTGTGCATCACACGACGCAGTTCTTCTATACGCTGGGGAGTAATCACGGGCTGTATTCCCGCCGGCTGAGGATCCACCATGCGGTTTAGGATCTGCTTTTCTTCCTCTTTATTTGGATAGCGGATGAGCAGCTTGAACATGAATCTATCCACCTGCGCTTCGGGCAGAGGATAGGTTCCTTCTTGCTCGATCGG
>DUNQ01000113.1 GCA_012839325.1 Candidatus Cloacimonadota bacterium | reverse complement strand
GCTACAATATTCATCCCAGAGGAATTGGAAAATGCATTGCGCGGCATCGTTTAAGCGCAGATTTTCATAGTGTTCACCCGCTTCTTTGGCAACCTCATTCAGTCGCGAAATTATCCATCTATCGGCGAGTTCGAGCTTGAGTTCGTCCTTAGCGGGAAGCCCCTCAATTCCAGAGGTTCCCATCGCGATAAACCTATATGCATTCCAGATTTTATTAGCAAAATTGCGCCCCGTTTCCAAAATCGCATCGCTATAGACCACGTCCGCGCCCTTAGGGGTATTAAACACCATTGAAAAGCGCAGCGCATCGGCTCCCACCTTGTCTATGATGTCAATGGGATCCGGCGAATTGCCCAAGGATTTACTCATCTTGCGACCGATATCATCGCGCACGATTCCATGCAGCAGCACGGTATCAAAGGGGATGGTTTTCTTGAAATGCAAGGTGCTCATGATCATCCTCGCCACCCAGAGATAGATGATCTCCGGCGCTGTGATCAGAACCTGCGTGGGCAAAAATCTCTGCAAATCTTCCGTCTCCTGTGGCCAGCCCATAGTAGAAAAAGGCCAGAGCCAGGAGGAGAACCAGGTATCCAGCACGTCTTCATCTTGGCGAATCTTTGCGCTTCCGCATTTTTCGCAAGACTCAGGCTGCTCTTTTGCCACCATCATGTGATCGCAATCTTCGCAATAATATGCCGGAATACGATGTCCCCACCAGATCTGACGCGAGATGCACCAATCACGGATATTATTCATCCAGTGCATATAAACTTTCGTCCATCTCTCCGGCTGGAAGCGAACTTCGCCACTTTCCACAACGGCGATTGCCTCGCGCGCCAAGGGCTCCATTTTCACAAACCACTGATCCGAAAGATAGGGCTCGATCACGGTATCACAGCGATAGCAATGCCCCACGGCGTGTTCGTGATCCTCAATTTTTTCCAAAAGACCCTGTTCTTCGAGCATTTCCAAGACCTTTTTGCGCGCGGCATAACGCTCCATGCCTTCAAATTCCGCGCCGGCATCGCTATTCATCACGCCATGCTCGTCCATGATGAGTAAAGGCGGAAGCGAGTGTCTTTGCCCGATCTCAAAGTCGTTCGGATCATGCGCCGGCGTCACTTTTACACAACCGCTGCCGAACTCTTTATCTACATAATCATCGGCGATAACCGGAATATTGCGTCCCGTGAGCGGCAAAATCAGCTCTTTACCGATGAGATTTTGATAGCGTTCATCGGATGGATTTACTGCCACGGCGACGTCGCCAAGCATGGTCTCCGGGCGCGTAGTAGCCACGGTGACAAAGCCTTCGCCCTCGGCAAAGGGATAGCGAACATGCCAAAGCTTGCCATCTTCATCCTCGTGTTCAACCTCGTCATTGGCGAGCGCCGTCACGCAGCGCGGACACCAGTTGATGATATATTTTCCTTTATAAATCAGCCCGTCTTCATAGAGGCTTACAAATACTTCTTTCACTGCCTGTGAGAGGGTTTCATCCATGGTAAAACGCTGCCTGCTCCAATCGCAGGATGCGCCCAAAAGCTTGAGTTGATCGATGATGATATCGCCTTTTTCCTCTTTCCATGCCCAGATGCGTTTGAGCAGCTCTTCGCGGCCGATCTCGTGGCGAGTTTTGCCTTCTGTTGCGAGGTCTTTTTCCACCATATTTTGCGTGGCGATGCCGGCGTGATCTACCCCCGGTAGCCACAGCGTGGACAGCCCTTTCATGCGATAATAGCGAATTACGACATCTTGAAGGGTGTTATTTAGAACGTGCCCCATGTGCAAAATGCCGGTGACATTCGGCGGGGGGATGAGAATCGTGAAGGTCTCGCCTTCGTCTTTTGGCTTGAAATAGCCTCGTTCGTTCCAAATATCATACCATTTTTTTTCTATCTCTTGCGGTGAATATGTCTTACTGATTTCCATGTTTTTCTTGTCCTTCCTG
>DUNQ01000112.1 GCA_012839325.1 Candidatus Cloacimonadota bacterium | reverse complement strand
CACCAGAACTATGAAATCCTCCATGATACGCGAGCTGGTAGCCAGCACGAGAGATATCAAAGGATTGATCTCATTTGCCGGCGGTTTTCCCGCTCCGCAGACCTTCCCCGCAGAAACGCTTAGTAAGCTCTATGCTGAAACCATTGCCAATGAAGCGAGCTTCGTTCTGCAATATGGCGCCAGTGAAGGCGATCCCATGCTCAAAGAAGAGCTGTTGAAATGGGAAGGCTATGACGATATCTCGCCGGATCAATTGCTCATCACGGCGGGTGCAACAAACGCTATATATTATATGAGTCTTGCGCTTGTGGAACCCGGCGATGTGATCATCTGTGAAGCTCCCAGCTTTTTGGGAAGCCTCGTGGCATTTGAAGCGCTCGGTGCAGATATCCAATGCGTGCCTTTAGATAAAGATGGGCTGGATATCGTAGCTCTGCAAAACAAGGTTGAAGAGCTGCAAAATGCCGGAAAGAGAATCAAGTATATCTATACAATCCCTGATTTCCATAATCCCACCGGTGTAACGATGAGCCTCAAGCGCAGAAAAGAGCTTATTGAGTATGCCTTGGCTGCCCGTATTCCCATCTTGGAAGACAATCCTTATTCACGCCTGCGCTTCCGTGGTGAAGAGGTTCCAACGCTCTTCCGCATCGCACATGATGAATATTCAAATACAGATATTGTTACCGAAGTAGTTTCTTTTTCAAAGATCCTAGGGCCCGGACTGCGTTTGGCGTTCGTTAAAGGCAATGCCGAGCTCATCGAAAGAATGTGTTCTTGGCAGCAAAAGGTGAATATCGCGCCGGATAACGCGTCTCAGAGGGTGACTGCTCACTTCCTAAAGCGCGGATACATGGACGATCATCTGAAGATGTGTAACGATCACTATCGCCCCTATCTGGATAAGATGCTGGAAGCCACCAGTAAGTATCTGCCCTCTTATATTCAATATACAAAGCCGGAAGGCGGGCTCTTTACTTGGCTCTGGCTGCCGGAAACCATGAGTGCGGACGTTCTCTTTGAACAGGCTAAGGCTCATAAAGTTAGCTTCATCCCGGGAAGTAAGTTCTATCCCACAGATCAAGAGAAGTTTAACTGCCTGCGTCTGAACTTCAGCTTCAGCACCTTTGAGCAGATCGAACAAGGAATGAAAAGCCTCGGAATGCTCATGGAAGAGTTTAAAGCTTGACGAAAGATGGGACGCGCTATATCTTGTATTATGAATCTTAGCTCTAAGGAGATTTTGAAATGAAGAATACTATTATATGCCTGATAATGATCTTTGCGGCAGCGTCTTTGTTTGCCCAATATGATATACCGCGTCCCAATCTCAATCCTTTTAGCGTGGGTAGCTCTATACTGAAAGAGCTCAAGATGTCTCACAGCATGGGCTTTGAAGCAGGAGCTGATTCGCGCGGCGAGGGCTATTATCTCTCTCGCTATACAAATCATCTGAAGTATGAGCTAAATCCGAAATTGGAGATGGATCTGAATCTGAACTTTGTGAATTTCGGCTCTATGAACACCTCGGAAAAGCTCAGTATAAATAAAGATAACGATACTAAGGTCATACCTGATTTCTCTTTGCGCTATAAGCCAAAGGAGAATATGCAGTTTGAGTTTCGCATGATACATGGGGGCTTCGGCACTCCGCAGATGTGGAAAGAAAAGTGGTAAGGAGATCACTGCTGTTTTGGATATCATAGTAATCATCATCTTGGCTCTTTTGGGAGCCGCACTGGGAAGCTTTATCAACGTTCTGATCTATAGGCTTCCACTTAAGAAATCGATAGTCTATCCGCCTTCTCATTGCGGCAGCTGCGAGAAGAGGATCCCTTTTTATCTGAATATTCCTATAATCAGTTATATCGTCTTGGGTGGAAAATGTAAGTTTTGCTCGGCGAAGATACACTGGCATCATCTTTTGATAGAGATACTTACGCCTTTGATCCTGATCGGGCTGTTCTTGCAATATGGGCTGGGTGTGCTCTTCTTTAAGTATGCCGTGCTCTGCCTCTTTATGATTCCCATCTTCTTTATCGATGCCTTTCATCAGATCATCCCGCATGTGCTGTCTATCCCGCTGATCCCGCTGGGACTGATCTTTGCCTATATTCCGCGCACGGATGTCTCGCTCTTCTCTGCTGCCATTGGCGCCGGCATCATCTTTGTTTTCCTGCTGTTCTTGGCTTATGCCTATAGATTTGCGCGCAAGCAAGATGGATTGGGTGGAGGCGATATCTGGCTATTCACGGGAGTGGCAGCTTTCTTCGGGCTCGAGAGCCTACCCTTCATCGTGCTCATCTCCGCGCTTTTGGGGATACTCTATTTCTTCATCTTCATTCGTGATAAGGAGAAGGGCTTTGCGTTCGGCACCTTTATAGCCTTCACGGTGGTGGTGTGGTCGCTCTTGGGCGCTGAGAAGATTCTGGATTTCAT
Organism: Candidatus Cloacimonadota bacterium; assembly: GCA_012839325.1. Classification (GTDB taxonomy): domain Bacteria; phylum Cloacimonadota; class Cloacimonadia; order Cloacimonadales; family Cloacimonadaceae; genus UBA5456. The sequence goes on along the minus strand of DUNQ01000112.1, from coordinate 6,767 downwards.
CCCCTATCTATAAAGACTTTTTGCTCACATAAAAAAAGGGAGTCTCCGCTGTTTTGGAAGACTCCCTTTTTGTGTGTGTTCGTGTAATTAAGAATAGTAGAAAAGCTCTTTGTCGTTATTCAGCCAGCTATGGCGAACTTGTCCAATAAAGATGCTGTGATCGCCGCTCTTGATCTGGCTTGTGATCTCGCATTCAAAGCAAGCAAGCGCATCTTTGAGTACGGGCAATTTCCTCAGCTTTCCGGGGAAGTGTTCTACATCTCCTGCTGTGAATTTGTCCATGTCTCTACCGCTATTAGAGCCGGCAAGCGCCATGAGATCCTTCATCTCTTTGCTTGGGAAAACGAGGTTGAAATAGCGGAAGTCCATGAGGCAGTCGTGTGTATAGCGGCTGTGCCCTACAGAGATTGCGAACATGGGCGGATCAATTGAGGTGCGCATAAACCACTCTGCGGTCATAAGGTTGTGGTTGCCATCCGGCTTTTGGCTTACTATCAAAACTCCTTTCGAGGGCAGGCGTGCTTTCATATATGCTTTGGACATTTCTATCTGTTTCATCATTTCTCTCCTGAAATACTTGCTGATATCTAACAAGATAAAGCGTTTTGTGCGCATCACTAATGCTTTCTTGTGCATATGCTTCCTTCGTGATGGATATATCCTTGCTTGCGGTAAAAAACTCTGCGGCAAACAATGTTCTTGACAAATAGACTACATCGTCAAACTGAAGGAAATAAAAAGCTGTGAGGTGGACAATGAAATATTTCCGCAAGCTAATCGGGAAGAAATGCTATCTTTCCCCCATATCCCTCGAAGATCTCGAGCGCAATACTGAGTGGGTTAATGACCTTGAAATTGGGCAGTTTGTCCTCTTTTCATCCACTGTTTTTGATGTCGATAAAGAAAGAAATGCCCTGCGTGAACTCATGGACAGAGATGTTGTCTTTGCAATAGTAGAAAAAGACACCAATAAGTCCATAGGTAATTGTGGATTGCATCGCATTTGTGAAATGCACAGACATGCACAGATCGGTATGTTCATCGGTGATAAGTCGTATTGGAATCAAGGTATTGGCACAGAGGCTACTCAGCTGCTTTTGGATTATGGCTTCAATATCATGAATCTGAATAATATCAGCCTCGAGGTGGTGGCATATAACAAGCGTGCGCTGCGTTGCTATGAAAAGTGTGGCTTCGAATACGTTGGCAAGCGTCGCAAGTCCATCTTCATGGCGGGCGAGTATCATGACGTTCTCATCTATGATATGCTGGCAGAAGATTTTGAGAGCCCTTATGTGAGAAAGACCTTTGAATATGCCATCAGCGATGAAGCGGGGCGAAGTAAGATCAGTCTTTTATAGATGAAGCGAACGATCAAAGGACAAGAGCAGGTATTGGCGCTGCTCGAAAGTGCTACAAAGCAGGATAGGATTGCCCAAGCTTATCTCTTTCATGGGAATGACGGCTCGGGCAAGTTCCTTACTGCGCTATACTTTGGCATGATGCTAAACTGTCTTGCCGATGAAGCGCAGCGTCCCTGTGAGGTCTGTCAATCTTGCCGGAAGTTCCAAGCATTGGAGCATCCTGATTTCATCTATCTCTTTCCCAGCACAAATCTTAGGATGAGCACGGATGGTGAGATACGCGACAAAGAAGCACACAAGGAATATGACGCTTATATCCAAAATAAGATCAATACGCCTTGGGTGGATTACTTCTTTAGTGGGAATACGGAGATCAGGCGCGATAGCATGAACCTGCTCATACGCCGACTTGAGTTGAGTCAGCACGAGGGGCGCAAACGGATAGTCATCATAGAAAACGCTGATATGATGAATACGCAGACGGCGAACTCCTTTCTTAAAACCTTAGAAGAGCCGCCGGCGAATACCGTGATCATCCTCACTACAGAGCGGATGTCTCACCTCTTGCCTACCATACTTTCGCGCTGTCAGCCCGTCTATTTCAAGCCGCTTTCGCAAAGCGTGATCAGCGAGATTCTGGTCTCTGATTTCGGTGCCGAAAGCCTCAATGCAAGAACTGCAGCACGCATCAGCGGTGGTAATCTCAAGACGGCTATACGCATCGCTCAGAACGTGGGCGGCGGCACGCGGGACCGAGCTTATGAGCTCTTCGAGATGGCTCGCGATGATAAGACCTTGGAATATATCACGCAGATAGGCAAAAAAAGAGAAGCGGCAGATGCGCTCATTGATCATATTGCAAATGTGCAGATCATAGCCAATGACCTCGCTGTTTTTGACATCGCCCCCGATGAGATCATCAATCTGGACAAAGCTGCATGGTATGAGTCTTATGCACATCCTGATCTCGCGGATAGACTGCCGGACTTCCTCCTTTTGCTCTCGGATATCAGCATGAAACTTTCAGGGAATGTGAACCCTCAGCTGGCATTGACCAAGCTCTTCTTGAGCACAAAACAATTCATGGGCGTATGAGTAAAAAGAAGCTGGCGCGCAATATAGGCTCGATGAGCATTGCTGTGTTCTTCAGTCGCATCCTTGGGCTGGTGCGCGATCAGGTGATGGCTTTCTTCTTTGGCGGAGGCTATCTGAATGATGCGTTCAACGTAGCTTACAATATCCCCAACCTACTCAGGAGGCTATTTGGCGAAGGCGCGCTATCTACCGCATTTGTTCCCATATACACGCGCATGGGCAAGGAGAAAGGCAGAGAAGAGCAGATTGACTTCGCGCTGAATCTACTCTCTATACTCAGTGTTATCTTGCTTATACTGACCGCTTTGGGCATGCTCTTCGCTCCGGCTTTGGTGAAGATCCTCTATCCGGGGCTCGATCCGCTCTCTACGCCGATTGCCATCAAGCTCACGCGCATCATATTCCCCTATCTCTTTTTCATCGGGCTTTCATCCACCTTTATTGCCATACTCAACTCACATGATTACTTTTTCATGACAGGGCTCTCCAGCGCGCTCTTGAACATCGGAATGATACTTTCTATAATCATTCCCTATTTCGTGTTTAAGATGGAACCGGAACAGCTCATCTATCCCGCTGGCTGGGGTGTATTCATCGGCGGCTTTTTGCAGACCGTGGTGAATTTCCCCTATCTCAAGAAGGTAGGCTATAGGTTCAAGATCATGCTGAAATTTGGCGGAGAGGCGCTGGCAACGCTGTGGAAGCGCTTTATCCCCGGCATGATAGGCATAGGCATACGCGAGATCAATCTCGTTGCTGATGCCTTGATGGCGAGCTTCTTGCCCATTGGCAGCATCACCGCATTGGGATATGGAAACAGGCTGATGCAGCTTCCTTTGGGGATATTTGCCATAAGTGCGGGCACTGCGGTCTTGCCCATGTATTCCAGATTGGTGGGCGAAAAGAACTACAAAGAGCTCTCTTCAAACCTGCGTTTCGCCAGCCTCAACCTGGTGTATATCATGCTGCCCATCACAGCGCTGATTCTTGCGCTTGCGCCGGATTTCATCACCATACTATTCGGTCGCGGCGCTTTTGACGATCACGCCATCTGGATGAGCTCTCAAGCACTAATCTTCTACTCTTTGGGGCTCATCTTTTATAGCATGAACCAGGTTCTCACGCCCATCTTCTATGCGCAGGGCGATACCAAGACGCCTATGAAACTCGCTGCCATACTCGTTGCGCTCAATATCACAATGAACTTCGTTCTCATGCAGTTTATCCAGCATCGCGGACTTGCGCTTTCCACCTCCATCACCGCACTGATCAACTACGGCATGCTGCTCTTTCTCATCCGCAAGAGATATCCGCAGATCAGCTATGAAGGCATCACTCTTAACCTGCTGAAAAGCATTGTCATCGCAGCACTTGTATATTTTCAATCATGGCTTTTGGCATCGGTCATCACTCTCACCGGCACGCTTGGATTGCTGGTCAAAGCCTCTATCATCAGCGCACTGGGATTTGTGAGCTTCTTCGCGCTCGGCCTTCTTTTCAGACTTTCCTTCCTCAAAGAAACAAGTAGGAACCTATGGAAAAGATTCCGCCGCTGATAGCTCAGAAGCTGCCCCTTTTGCCCGATGACCCCGGCGTGTATCTGTGGAAGAACGCCGAAGATGAGGTGATCTATATAGGCAAGGCAATCTCGCTCAAAGACCGCATCCGTTCATATCTTTCCAGCACAGTCAAAGACCTCAAGACCGATCAGCTCGTAAAGCACATTCACAGCCTTGATTTCATAATCACCGGCAGCGAGACTGAGGCATTCCTGCTCGAAGCCAGCCTCATCAAAAAGCATCAGCCCAAATATAACATCCTGCTCAAGGACGACAAGCGCTACCCTTATGTGAAAGTGACGCTTAATGAAGACTTCCCCAGAGTGTTTGTCACCCGCGATCTCATCAAAGACGGCAGCCGGTATTTCGGACCCTACACGGATGTCAAATCCCTGCGCAAGATATTACGAAGCTTCGAATGGCTCTTCCCCATCCGCAATTGCAAACGTAAGATTCCTAAAGACCGCATAGCCTTCACTAAAGCCTGCATCAACTACCAATTAGGTAAGTGCAGCGCCCCTTGCATAGGCAAGATCTCACACGAAGATTACATGAAGATCGTGAACAAGCTCATACGCTTCTTTGAAGGCAAATACGACGAGATATTAAATGAATATCGCAGCGAGATGGAAGAACTCTCCCAAGAGATGCGCTTTGAAGAAGCTGCAAAGATCAGGGACAAAATCCTCGCCATCCAAAACGTCCAAAGCAGGCAGAGCGTAGTATATACCGATAATAGAAATCTCGATATCATCGGCTTTTACAAAGAAGGCAACGACGCCGTAGCACTCATCCTCAAGATGAAAGAAGGCGCACTGATCAACCAAGAAAGCTACCCGCTCAAGAACGTCACCAACAGCGAGAGCGCCGACATACTCAGCTCATTCCTGAAACTTTACTATTCGCAACACGAAAAGCTGCCCCAAGAGATACTCTTACCTTTTGAACCGGAAGACTTTGAGGCGCTCAATAGATGGTTAAATAACAAGCTTTTCCTGCCCCAGCGCGGCGAGAAAACCAAGCTGCTCGCACTCGCAAAGAAGAACGCCTTCCAGATCATAGAAGAAAAGAAGCTCGCACATCTGAGACGGGCAAATCGCACCATATTCCCCATCCAAGAACTCAAGGAAGCGCTTGGCTTTGACAGACTTCCACGCAAGATCGTTTGCATGGATATCTCCACCATCCAAGGCTCCGACACAGTTTCCAGCGCCGTCTATTTCGAGAACGGCAAGCCCAAGAAGAAATACTATCGCCACTACATCATCCGCGAGACAGATGGACAGGACGACTATGCCGCACTCCAAGAGACGCTCACGCGCTTCCTCAGTGAGATCGACACCGAGCCGGATATGAAGCCCGATCTGCTTATCATAGACGGCGGCAAAGGCCAACTCAGCGCCACCAACAGCATACTTAAAGATTCAAAACACAAAGACATCCACATCATCTCACTTGCACAACGAGCAGAAGAGATTTTCATGCCCCAGCGCAGCGAATCCATAGTACTCTCGCGCTCCTCTTCCGCCCTCAGACTCATCACCGGCATACGCGATGAAGCCCACCGTTTTGCCATTGAATTCCATCGCAAGAGACGCAGCAAGCGCACCCTCACCAGTGAGCTCGACGAGATTCCCGGCATAGGCGAAAACATGAAGTTTCTCTTACTCAAAGAACTCGGCTCCGTGGATGCAATCTCAAAAGCAAGCACAGAAGAACTCACCGCCATCAAAGGGATAGGCCCCAAAACAGCGGAGAATATACTTAAACACTTTCAAGCCTAAGACCATAAGGAGAACATAGTTATGAACGATACTGTCAGGTTTTATTTGATAACAGATATTGGCTCCACCACCACGAAAGCCATACTTATAGACGCTCAAAACGCCAAGCTTTTGGGCATAGAACATGCAAACACCAGCGTTGAAGCGCCCGTAAACGACGTAAAGATAGGCATATTCAATTCCATCAAAGCGCTTGAGAAAAGCACTGCCACCCCGCTACTCACACGCTCGGCGGATGCCTCGAACCTCACTTTTGAACAAGGCATCAAATACCTCAGCACCAGCAGCGCAGGCGGCGGACTACAGATACTTGTGATAGGTCTCACTCTTTTTGATAGCGGCGGCAGCGCACGCAGAGCAGCCTATGGCGCCGGCGGCATCATCCTCGATGTCTTTGCCGTGAACGACAATCGCAGCTCCGTTCAACAGATGCTCGCCATGCGCAACCTACGTCCAGATATCATCTTACTCTCAGGCGGCACAGACGGCGGCGCACTCAGTTCCGTGTTGCGTCTCGCCGAGATTCTACGCATTGCCAAGCCCATGCCGAAGTTCGTCACCTCAGAGAAAATCCCCGCCATCTACGCCGGCAATCAAGACGCAATCGAAATGATCAAACGCATGATCTCCGAAGACTTTGAACTTAGCATCCTGCCAAACATCCGCCCCACCTTAGATGAAGAAAACCTCAAGCCCACGCAAGAGAAGATACAACAGCTCTTCATGGAAAACGTGATGGAGAACGCACCCGGCTACCACAAGCTGAAAGACGTAGTCTCGCAAGACATTTTGCCCACCCCGCTGGGACTCACCAATTCACTGACCCTGCTCAGTAAAGATTCGCCCCAAAACACTATCATCTTCGACATAGGCGGCGCAACCACCGACGTATTCAGCCACATAAACGGCCATCTTCAAAGAACCGTAAGCGCAAATCTCGGCATGAGCTACAGCGCGCTAAACGT
>DUNQ01000111.1 GCA_012839325.1 Candidatus Cloacimonadota bacterium | reverse complement strand
TTTCATGGTTCCTCCTAACTCTTAGGTTAAGAGGACTAATAATGGATAGTTTAATCTGGTGCAATTTAAACTTCCGTTTGTGGTGCATTTTTAACTTCCGTCGACACTCGGCATCCGCCGTTAATAAAGGGCTTAACTCTTTAATAGCTACAGATCTATCTAAAAAACTATCCTTGGCAAGGTACACGGTGCCCATGCCGCCTTTTCCTAAAAACTTTTCTATCTCGTAATCTCGCAATACAGAGCCAGTTTCAAGTTGCATCTTTCCTCCCGATTCTTCAATACCCCAAACATTAGGTTAACATCATTTCAGTCAAGATTTTTTATACGCATGGCACCTTGCCAGCTTCCTTATAACATATTTTAATTATAGTACTTTTCAGGACTTGCGCTTGTAATATGTGAAATGTAAACAACTAAGTTTAGATTTTCAGAGTACTAAAACCAGTCAGTTAAAAGCCCTGACAACCCGAAAACCAAGATAGCTATCACAATTAAGAGGATGAATGGGGTAGCGCTTCGCAACTCGACAGGTTCCATCACTAAACTCCCAAGAACCGCCACGTAGTATTTTTGATTTGCCGCTATCGGGTCCATGCGGATCTCTTTTTGGACTTTTGCTGTAATATGAGGCATCATACCAATCCCAACACCATTCGCATACATTACCACTCATGTCATATATTCCTAATTCATTAGGGCTTTTCTGACCGATGGGATGAATTTTATTTTGAGAATTACTTTTACACCATGCCACATCATCAAGTGTATTTGAACCGGCATACTTATAACCCCTGCTTTTATTTCCACCACGAGCAGCATATTCCCATTCTGCTTCCGTGGGTAAACGATAGCCATCTGCTTCCCAATTGCAAGTAATGTCATCACCACTCCCACTATAGCAAGGCATAAGCCCCTCTTTGATACTGCGTTTGTTGCAATATTCTATTGCGTCATACCAGGAAACATATTGCACAGGCAGGTTGTCGCTTTTAATTTTTGAAGGCTTAGAGCGCATTATGTTTTTCCACTCTTTTTGCGTCACCTGATACTTATCAATCCAAAATGAAGAAATAGTTACATCATGAATAGGTCTTTCTTTGAGCTCCCATCCGTCATCTGAGCCCATTTCGAATGAACCGCCTTCTACAAAAATCATAGAATTGATTTCATTATCTCCATGATTTTTTGACACATCAATCTTAGAAAACATCTTGACGCCTAATATGATTGAAATTAGAATGATTATCCACAATAGATTCTTACTTTCTTTCTTATTCTTTTGCACATGAAGTCCCTCTTCAGTAGCATCACCAGGATCTTTGCTATCCACCTTAATATCAATCCTTTTCACCTCTTTTGCTTCTATTTCTTTCCTTCTCTCGCTCTTTCCGACATAGTTCTTGCCACTCAAATACAGTTCAAGCTCAACGATATCTGCTCTTTTGTGCCTATCTTTTTCTGTCATTATTGCTAAAAGATCTATATTTTTATCAGAAATATACGGGTAATCATCCCTTGGATCAGGCAATCGATCATGAACAATCTTGTTCATTATCACAAAATCGCTTTCGGTGTTTAAATCATAAGGCATACGTCCGCTTAACATCTCAAATAACGTCACTCCAAGACTATACACATCGGTTTTGCTATCTATATCTTTTTCAGCTTTAACTTGCTCAGGACTCATATATGCAACAGTGCCCAATTGCTGTCCAGTCTGGGTTAGACCTCGCTCACCAAGTATTCGAGCTATGCCAAAGTCCAATATTTTGACTCTATCACTTCCATCCAAAATAATGTTAGAAGGCTTGATATCGCGATGAATAATCTCCATGCCATGAGCATACTCTAAAGCCGAAAGAATCTGTTTTAATATATCAATAGCTCTTGTTTCAGTAATTGGACCCGTCTGTCTTATGACCTCTTTCAAAGTCTTGCCCTCTGCATACTCCATCACTATATAATAACGCCCATTTTGCTCAAAAAAGCTGTACAAGCTAACTATGTTAAGGTGAGTCAATTTTGCCTGTAGTTTTGCTTCATTACGAAATCTTGCTATCAAGTCAGCATCAGCTGTTAATATTGGATTTAGTTCTTTAATTGCCACATACCTATCCAAAAAGCTGTCCTTGGCAAGATAGACGGTGCCCATGCCGCCTTTACCTAAAAGCTTTTTTATCTTGTAATCACGTAAAGTAGTGCCTGTTTGAAGCTGCATCTTTCCTCCAGATTCGGTGCTGCATACCCTTCTAATATTTCTATTTTTTTAGTCAATGTTTTTCACCTGAGAACCAATCAGTTAATAGCCCTAGAAACACGAAAGCCAATATAGTTGATCCTAAGAGTAGGAGTAAAATAGTTGCGGTAAGCAACCCGGCAATAGTTGCCGAGGAAGTTGAACCAAGAACCACCACGTATTACCTTATGTTTCCTACTTGCAGCATCGCGTGGGTCTCTTTTCGGGCTTTTGCTGTAACATGAACTGTCATACCAGTCCCAGCGCCATTCCCATACATTCCCGCTCATATCATATATCCCTAATTCATTCGGAGTTTTCTGGGCCACAGGGTGAGTTCTTAGATTAGAATTATCAGCATACCAAGCAACATTACCAAGCATATTTGAACCGGCATATTCATAACCCTTGCTTTTATTGCCACCTCGAGCAGCATATTCCCACTCTGCCTCGGTAGGCAAACGATATCCATCTGCATCCCAATTGCAAGTAATGCCATCGCCACTGTCACTATAGCAAGGCGTAAGCCCTTCTTTGATACTACGCTTATTGCAGTATTCCATGGCGTCATACCAGCTTACTTGTTCAACAGGCAGATTATCACCTATGAAATATGAAGGTTTAGAGCTCATCACCTCCTGCCATTCTTTTTGAGTCACTTGATATTTACATATATAAAAAGAAGAAACATTGATCTGAACAGAACGACCGAATAGTTTACGTATCCCACTACTTACCTGGAAACTGCCACCTTCCACCAATATCATATCTGCTTTTTTAACCGGCTTAATTATTTCCTGTTTCACCACTTTTTGTTTAGAGCTTGAGCTAATTACATTCCCAAGAAAAAGAGTAATTTGTTCTATACTTATTCTCTTTTCTCTATTTTTATCCGTCATTTCAGATAATAGGCTGACCGCATTGTCAGATATATGAGGATAATAATCTCGGGGATCTGGCAATGGGTCATTAACAATTTTGGTCATCACCACGAAATCACTTTGTGTATTCACGTCATAAGGTATGTGCCCACTAAGCATTTCAAACAAAGTGACACCAAGGCTATAAACATCTGTTTTACCATCAATATCTTTTTCGGCTTGCACCTGTTCAGGGCTCATGTATACAACCGTGCCCAACTGCTGCCCCGTCTGCGTAAGCCCCTTTTCTCCCATAACTCTCGCTATACCAAAATCCAAGATTTTAACTTTATCATCATCGTCTAAAATAATGTTAGAAGGCTTGATGTCACGATGAACTATCCCCATGCTGTGTGCATATTCTAAAGCGTTAACCACCTGTTTTAGGATGCTTATAGCTTTTGTTTCAGGAATAGGTCCTATTTGCCTGATGATTTCTTTTAAAGTCCTGCCCTCAGCATATTCCATCACTATATAATAACGTCCATCTTGTTCAAAGAAATTATAGAGAACGGCTATGTTTGCATGAATTAGCTTAGCCTGCAATTTCGCTTCATTACGAAATCTTGCGATGAGATCAGCATCTGCAGCCAAAATTGGGTTGAGTTCTTTGATAGCTACATGCCTTTCCAAAAAGCTATCCTTGGCAAGATAGACGGTGCCCATGCCGCCTTTGCCTAAAAGCTTTTCTATTTTGTAATCACGTAAAATAGTGCCTGCTTGAAGCTGCATCTTTCCTCCTGATTCGGTGCTACTTCCCTTTATAATATTTCTATTTTTTTAGTCAATGGTTATTACCTTAGAGCCAATCATTTGAAAGTCCTAACAACTCGAAAGCCGCTACCATTGCTCGCAACAATAGGAGTGTTTGTGCTACGATAGGCGACCATGCAGTATAAGTCAAGCCTGCTTTTCCAAGAACCGCCACGCAACACTCTTCCTCGCCAACTTGTTGATCCGCGTGGATCTCTTATAGGACTTTTCTCATAAAAAGATTCGCCATACCAATCCCAACACCATTCCCTTACATTACCGCTCATGTCATATATCCCCAGTTCATTGGGGCTTTTCTGACCAACCTGATGAGTTTTGTCCCCAGAATTGCCATAATACCAAGCGACATCACTAAGCGTATTTGACCCGGCGTATTCATAGCCACTGCTCTTGTTTCCACCGCGTGCAGCATATTCCCATTCAGCCTCTGTAGGCAAGCGATAACCATTTGCATCCCAATTGCAAGCTATATTATTTCCACTACCACTATAGCAAGGTGTTAGCCCTTCCTTGACGCTTCTCTTATTGCAATAATCAATGGCGTCATGCCAGCTCACATTTTCCACAGGCCGATGGCTGCCTTTGAATGATGAAGGATTAGAACCCATCACTTCTAACCATTCTTTTTGCGTAACCTCATATTGACTTATCATGAATGATGAAAGAGACACTTCGTGAATAGGCTTTTCATCGTCATATCCATCACTTGAGCCCATCATAAAAGTACCGCCTTCTACAAATATCATGGAATTGACTAAATCTTCTTCATAGCTACCTGAAACATAGTCGTCATCCCTGTTAATTGCAATAAAACTCTTTAACAACACACCGATTCCTAACAATATTAATACTATTAATGCTATGAACCACAATGGACTAATGTATCCTGTTTCCTTCACCTTTTGTTCGAGAGGCTCGTCTTCAGCAGTATCTTCAAGCTCCTCAACATTCCTTACAATATCATCAAGTTTCTCAACATTCATTACAACATTAATTCTTCTCAACTTTTCTAATATATCTTGATATATGTAATGATTTAATTCTGAATGTGAATCTTCCGGTAATTCTTCTTCCTCCTCAACATCTTCCGCTAACTCTACTGCTTCCTCCCAAATTTCGTCTTCATCTTCATTCTCATCTTCATCTTCTTTGCTCTTCTCAAGCACTTCAGCATCGTTATGATCTCTCAAACAACATTCGATCTCAGTGATGTCAGCCCTTTCATCTACTTCCTTTTCAGTCATTCTTGCCAAAAGCTCAATTGTGCTATCAGAAATGTACGGATAATGGTCTCTTGGATCAGGTAATGGTGTTTCCACAATGCTAATCATAATTGCATAATCGCTTTGTGAATCGAGGTCATAAAGCATACGTCCACTTAGCATTTCAAAGAGCGTCACCCCAAGACTATATACATCCGTCTTGCCATCTATGTCTTTTTCAGATCGCACCTGTTCGGGACTCATATAAGCTAAGGTGCCTATTTGTTGTCCCGTCTGCGTAAGGCCTCTTTCTCCTACAACTCTCGCTATACCAAAATCAAGGATTTTAATTTGATCATTATCGTCTAAAATAATATTGGAAGGTTTGATATCACGATGAATTATCCCCATGTCATGGGCATATTTTAGAGCGGAAACAACCTGTTTTAAGATACTTATAGCTCTGGCTTCAGGAATAGGGCCTGTCTTCCTGATAACTTCTTTTAGAGTCCTGCCCTCTGCATATTCCATCGCCATATAATAACGCCCATCTTGCTCAAAAAAGCTGTACAGACTGACGATATTCTCATGGCTAAGTTTTGCCTGCAATTTTGCTTCATTGCGAAATCTTTTTACCAATTCAGAATCTGCCTTCAGTATAAGATTGAGCTCTTTGATAGCTACATACCTATCATTAACGCTGTCTTTGGCAAGATAGACGGTGCCCATGCCGCCTTCTCCTAAAAGATCTTCTATCTTGTAATCACGTAAAATAGTGCCCGCTTGAAGCTGCATCTTTCCTCCTGATTCGGTGCTGCTCCCCTTTCTAATATTTCTATTTTTTTAGTCAATGTATTTTTGTGGATAAGTTGTTTTAGAGAATTGAGGTTGGGGTTTAATTGGGATTAATTTATGGACTTGATTTTGTTACTGCCAGGTGATCGCTCGTGGCAACGGGGACGTTCCCACCCCAGCCGCTTGGTTGAATTGTCTTCCGCTCATGGCAACGGGGGCGTTAACCTACCATTAAAAGAAAGCTCGATACGGGGACGTATCGAATCCAACGGGGGCATGCGGCAACAAGATGTTACCGCCCCAAAGTTCTGCGTTGCCAGACCAGCCGCTTGGGTGGATTGTTTTTGCTCATGGCAACGGGGGCGTTGCCATACCGGTCGCAAAAACATGGGCGTTAACCTACCAAATAAGAGGTGATTTATATGACTAACACACCCAATTCAGAAGCATAGCCCGCATATCTGATTGCTCTCCTATTAGATACAGCTTAGCTTCCGCTTATGATATGCTCATGGCTATGACCATATCATGACCACATCATGACCAGAATCCAATAAGGGAGCTATGCGCAGGCTATATGGGAAAAGTATCAGTAACGCTTTGCCCTGTATGTAAATGCCTTCTGCACGGGCAGGCTATATAGAAAAGCCTTGGCATCGTTCTCAAAACAGCCCGTCTTTTTCAGCGCTTCACAGATCTCCGGCACTTGGCTTTCCGGCACTATCATCTTGCAGAGTTCTTTGACGCTGCGATGGGTCTCCATCTCGTTATCCAGATTATTATAGCGTATCTTACAGATGGTTGCGCCCGGTGCGCCGCTGCTCATCGCCGCCTCCACGAGCTCGGTTCCGCGCCCTTCCTCACAGATGAGATTGAGTTCCGCGAGGTCATAGAGAAATTCCCTATTCTTAAAGCTCTCGCGTTCGAGGCTGGATTTGCGCCATTCCATCCCGCCTTTCAGTGAATCGATGGCAGAGACCATCTGCTCTATGCTCGCCGCGGATTCAGCTTGACTGCGCGAGATTTTGGTATTGATCATCCCATATTTGATGGGGAAAGAGTAAGCTAAGCCACGTCCGGGTTCATCGAGTTTTGCCTCGCTGATATATAGTTCCATGACCGCATCTGCATCGTGGCGGCTGAGCACGAGATTGATCAGCTCTTTTTCGGAGGGCAATGTGATGCGCAGAAGTCCGAGTTTATCGCGCACCCCGGAGCCTTCACCGTGAGTGGTAGCGGGCACACTGGTGCCATAATTCAGCGCTACTCTTGCCACTTTATCGCCCTCGCCGCGTTGAACCACGCAGATGATGCCCGTGAGATCTCTAAATAGTCTATTTTCATTGTCGTTATGCTTAAGTCTCAGCTCCTGTTTTTGCATATATTCTTTATGCACTTCCAGGACTTCGATCTCTTGGCTAAAGATACTCCCTTTGCCGGGGCTGCGGAGATCGTATTTCTTTGCAAAATAACTAAGTACGGCGCGATCTTCATCATCTTCCACAAAGAAACTGAGGATATCCACGGGATAGTTGATCAGCGCCGGTTTGCTGAAGAAAGAGGAGAAACCTGTTTTTCTGTTGAGTATGGAAGATCTGCCTATCTCATTGAAATGGTGCCGGATACCAAAGGCAAAAAGCTCTTCGGCGATGGACTTGCCGATCTCGCGGCTGACTATCATGCTAACTTTGTTATATTTCATGCTGCTACATCCTCCGCTTCAAATTCGCTGGGTGATTCGGGCATCACATTCAAAAGTCGCTTGCGTCTGAGATTCACAAAGAGACCCATGCTGAGCACGGAAACTATTGTGCAACAAGAGACAAGGGACACTATGCCAAAGCCTTCTACGACGCCCACCTGTCCGCCGATTCCCAGTCCCATGGAGAGCACCAAAGGAACCGTGATGGGCCCTGTGGTGACCGCCGCGCTGTCCCAGCCGATATTCACATATTCTTCCGTGGAAAAGTGGGTGACGATGAGTAAAGCCACATAAATGGGGCCTAAAAGATAGAAGACATGGATGTTCCAGATCACTTGCGAGACGCCCAAGATGATGCCCACGCCCACTCCGATTGCCACCGCTTGGATGAGCATGGTCTTCTTAAAAGCGCCGACAGTGACATCTTCGACAGTGATGCCCATCGCGCTGAGAGCGGGTTCGGCGAGCGTTGCACTATAGCCCATGATGAAGGCAAATATCAGGACAACCATGATGCCTAACATGCTGAATTTCCCCTTGCCAAATAGCGGGCCTCGTTTTGGAATATAGCGATATACGCCCTGAACGGGGTCATGATTTTCGGCTTCATAGACTATCGCTGCGGGCTTGCCGTTTTCATTTAGGAAGAAAAATTCCTCCGTCTCGCCTTGAGGTGTAAGTGATTGATATACCAAGGATTCATCGAAGCCTTGGATCATGCGCGTGCCGCCGGGGACTTCCATCTCGGTGAAAGAAACGGGGAGATTTGAGCCCACTTGGTCGCCCATTTTTGCCAGACCGAGTTCTATTCCGCCGCCGAAAAGAGTCATGCCGATGATGGCAAAGGTCAGCCCCAAAAAGATCTCGTCTGCCCTGCGAAGCTTTTCTCTGAGAACGAAATAGAGTAATGCCAAAAGGAAGATGGTGAGCGGAACGATGGCGCGGATTGCGCTTACAAAGTTGCGCCAGAGATATTCCCAGAAATTGAATCCGCTCATGGCGCCGTTTTTGCCCTGCTCCGCGTCGTCCGCAATTATATGTGCAAATTCTTCTTTAAAGTCTTCACTGCCAAAGTGATATATCCATTCCCCGAAGCCTGCTTTAGAGCCGAAAACTTCGCGTATGCGATCGTCATCCTGCGCGATCTCGCGAACGTAATCAAAAAGACCCTGCATCTGCCCATCGAAGAGCGTTAGTTGCGCGGGTAGCGAGGCATTTGAGATGGCATAATCCACCATCTCGCCCCTATCGCGAAAGACGTATTCGCTCTTTGGATTTTCCGGTGAAAAGAATTCGACATCGCCGGTGGGAAGCGGAACCTTGAAAGATAGCGCAAAGCCCATTGAAAGCACGATCAGCATGGGAATCAGCGAGGCGAGGGTGACCACTCCGAAGCCGCCATCTGAACTATCCGAACCCTGTGAGGCGACATGGCTGAAACCGATGCCCAGCGCGAGAACCAAGGGAACCGTGACCGGCCCGGTGGTGACGCTGCCGCTATCCCACGCCAAGCCGAGCAAATTGCGCAGATTGGGATGAAAGAGGCTGAGGATGGAAAAAAGCATCATCGTGGGAAGAATTACATAGAGGAAAGGCTTTAGCGACCAGCCTTTGATGAAGCGAACCATGCTGAGCAACATCGAGAGTCCGACTCCGATGGCGATTGCTGCCACCAGAAGCGCGGAGTGTTTATTTAGGAAGACATAAAGCAGGGGTGCGCGCCATGCCTGAACGCTGCTGCCGGCTGTTTTGAGCACTCCGAGGGCGGGCTCGGCAAAGGTTGCAGCAATGCCTAAAAACAATGCCACTATGAGGATGGTTCGAGATTTTGCCTTTTGAGGAAGCTGTATTCCCACCTCCTCGCCCATGGGCATAATCCCCAAAAGCAGACCCTCCAAGAAGAGGGTGAGCCCAAAAATCACCATCACAATCCCGATTCCGATGATTCCGGCATCGAGTATGGGCGTGCCCAAGACTAATATCTGAAAGAAGATCAGATATAGGATGATTCCCGCTACGACCTTGAACTGTTCCGCCAGCTTTTGCTTTACATATCTCAAAATCCAGCGGAAAGCTTCTGCGGAGCTTACTTTAAATTCTTGTCCTTTTGCATTCTTTCGCTTCACAAACCTTTCTCTCCCGAAAGTTTATATTCTATCTATTCATGATCTGCCCTATGCACTGATATATATGGGCTTATCCCCTCTTTCAGCGCTGAGGCAAATCCTTTTTATTCTGTCCGTCAACATAAAGAATATCTCATTTTAATGTCAAGAAAATTCGGAATTATGTATATTTTTATCATAAAATAAGGGACAGATATTCTCTATCCATCCCAAAATTATTTGCACTCAAAATCTCTATTTATTATGAGTCTAATCACTCATCTCCGCTTCACTTGGCGAGCCAAAAGAAAAGAGATCGGAATAAAATGAATCATAATAAAGCGCTGTGAGGCTGCCATCGGGACCAAACATCACGTGCAGGGTGCGCACATCGGTGAGAAACCAGATCAGCTGATTGGTATCTTCGTCCATGTGATTCTTTGTGCCGTGCATGTTTTGGATTCTATCGATGATGAGATGGTAATTCATCCCGCCCAGATCGGGCAGATATTTTACAAACCAGCCCACGACTTTGCCGGAATCGGGGTGAAAAAACACCATTATAGCCGAAACCGTGAGGCTCATATCGCTATAATATTTCACTGCGTTATTTTCGCTCTCACGCGGGTAAAAACTGGCGCGAGCGAGAACTTCGTCCACCTCTTGCGCGGTCATTTCGTATCTTATGTTAAACAGGCCTTTTTGGGCAAATAAGCCGCTAAAGCATGCCATTATTGCTATTATCATTACTAATTTTTTCAAGCTGTCCGCCTTCATTAAAATCTTATGTTATCTCAAAAATATATATCGCCCGATATAGTCAAGAACAATCGTGTTCCGCGCATTATTTTATCATGCTTATCTTACGCATCAGATTGAGCTTATCGCCTTTTAATCTGATCAGATAGATTCCGCTGGAAAGTCCGTTTCCGTCCAGTTCAAAATTGTGGCTGCCGCGGGGTTTTCTGCCTTTGAAAAGCTCTTTGATCCGCTGACCTTTGAGATTGTATAAGCTCAGCTGAATCTCTGCATCTTTGGGAAGGTCAAAGCTAATCGTAGCACTGGGATTAAAAGGATTTGGGTAGCAGCTGAGTTGTGCGGCGAGCGGAGGGCACACATCGTCTTCACAGCCAACCCAATGCGGGCTGATCAGGCTCTCCAAAAGCTGGCTAATCCCTTCTGCTTTCATGAAATACATGGGGAAGCCCATGAAGGCGAGCCTGCCGTGATTGCTCCTGAAAGCAAGGGGACGATCCGCGCCGACAAAGCTCTCGTCCATCCCGGCGATATAAAGCGTTTCAAAATCGCCTTCAAAGGTGGTGATCTTGGGAAGCATGTCCTGCCAAATGGGTGCGAGTTTATCTGTATCTACTTCAAGCGCAGGCATCTCTAAGGGGATTACTTCGCTGAGACAAGGTGAATTGTCAAAATAGATCTCTATCTCGCTGCCGCTTGCGCTCTCGAAGAAGAAATCGCTGAAATATGTGCTGCTGCCCCAGCCGGAAAAGATCAGGTGTCCGCCGCCTTGAACATAGGCTGTGAGCGTGTTTTCCGCCAAGTGCCCTTGGTTTTGGCTGAAGTCATCGTCGTGCCATAGAACCATTCTATAGCTCGCTAAATCGCTGAGTTCGGGAAGTCCCTGCGTGTCCACATCCCATTCATCGCCGTGGTATTCGCCCAATACCCCTCTATAAAAGCTGTCAATCTGATCATTATCGGGGCTGAAGGGGGTGCCGGCGCCGTCGCGAGTTTCGTCCACCACGAGCAAGTTTTGGTTCAGCGTAAAAGGCACGGGAATGCAGCTTTTGATCTCGGATGGCATGCCAAAATAGTCTTCGTTATCGACAGGGCAAATCTTGAAGAAATACTCCTCGCCGCTATCTAAGTTCTCTATTGTCAACGGACTATGAGCGGCATAGATTTCCGTCCAATCATCGTCGCCGTCCTTTTTGAAGTGTATCAAATAGTTCACTGCTTCGGGCATCTCTTGCCAAACTAACATGGCGGAATCGCGCATGGGGATGGCTCTTTCAAGCGAGATCGAGCTGCCTGTGAGTCCGCGTAAAAGTGTCCAGTTGTTATGATTTGCGCTATAATCCAAGGGTGCGTTCATGCCTTCAAAGAGGTTGACCTCACCCGTGGGGCTTGCCACAACGAGAAGTGAATCGCTGCCGGCCGCGGTCTGTATCAAAAATGGGATATCCACCGTGAAATCAGTAGCTGAAGTGCTTGTGGTTCTTGCGTTTATCTTGAGTATGCTGCTGTCGGGGTGATGCCAGACGGAATATTCTGCTCGCGGAATACCTTTGCCGAAGATCCATTGCCGGAAAAACTGATCTAAACTCTCGCCATATATGTCTTCCGCGATGGCTTGGAACTCAGCGGTGACGGCGTTGCCGTGCTTATATTCCTCAAAATAGGTCTGCAAAAGCTCAAAGAACATGTCGTCGCCGAATTTTAGGCGTAGCATGTGTAGCACGGATGCCGCCTTCTCATAGGATTGGGGGTAAAAATATTGGTTGAAGGGCGGGTCGTAGATCGTGGGCGGATTGTTCTCGTTTTCCCAGCTCATGTAGTAAGCATGGTAACTGCTTCTCACATAGTCACATGCGGCCTCCCAGCCTTCGGTGTGATCAACCCAGAGCATCTCGCCATAGGTGGCAAATGCTTCGGAAAGCCAAACGTCATAGAAATCCAGGAAGCTTACGGCATTGCCAAACCATTGATGTACAAGCTCATGCGCCACGGTCAGTTCGTGTCCGCGCACACCGTCTATTATATAATTGCCCAAAGTGGTCATGGTCTGGTGTTCCATGGCGCCGAAAGTGCTCATGTTCACGGTTGCATTGCCATATTTTTCAAAGGGATAGAGTCCGAAAAGTCCGCTGTAATATTCTATCATTTCCGGCAGTCTGCCCAGATCGTAAATGGCGCTTTGTTCTTGATGTGGGCTCACAAAGTTCATGATGGGAAGCTCACCGTTCAGCGCTGTTTGCGGGATCTCCACATAGTCGCCGGCAGTGATACAAACCAAATAGGTGGTCATGGGATGTTCGCCGCGCCAGATGGTGGTGGAAGTGCCGTCGCCATTGTCTGTGATGCTTTCGCGCAGTCCGTTCGCCGCAACTTTCCAATCGGAGCGCATCGTGATGATGAGATCAACCACAGCCTTATCCCAGGGATGGTCGTAGCAAGGCCACCAAAAGCGGGCTGCGTCGGGATCGCTCACCGTGAATATACTATTGGGGCGCATATACATACCAACATTGTAGGGTGATCCTGAAAGCTGGGGTGTGCCGCCATAAAAGACCTCGGTTTCAAAGCTTTCGCCTATCGCAGCTGATACGGGGATGTTAAGCAAACCGTTCTCATGCGTGTAGCCGGTGATATCGCCATCTACCTTCACCTCTGAGACCGTTAAATGCTCCAGTTCATACGTTATCTGACTGAGAGGCTCGGTGGCGATAACCTCCGCTAACACACTGCCTTCTATGTGGTTTGGATCCTGGGTGATCTCAAGCGTGATGGTATATTTCTGAACGTCGAAGCCGGTGAGGCTATCCGCGCGGGAGGGCTCCTTAATCTCGGCTGTGGGCAGGTTCATATATTTGCGGGAATGAATTGCCTTCTTGGGGCTTGCCCAAAGCACCGTCATCAGTAGCATGAGCACGATTACTATATCTCTTTTTTTCACTTTCTTACTCCATAAATTGTTGGCGGAAGCGTAGCGCTCGCTCTGCCCTGTCTTGGCAAGAGTCGTCGCGGCATGGTCTTTCGCATCCTGTGCTTATTTCAATAGCGTCATCTTCCTTAGATAGCTATTGCCGCCGGCATCCATCTTTAATAGATACACGCCTGCGGGCAACTCTCTACCATCATGCGTCTTGCTGTCAATAGAAATATGATGAAGCCCTTTAGAATATTGCTTGCTATCGAGGCGTAAAACCTCTTTGCCTCTGAGGTTATAGATCTTGAAACTTACCTCATTGTCTTGCGAGAGCTCAAAGGCTACATTAGTGCTGGGATTAAAGGGATTGGGATAGATATCTCTTATCTTTGTAAGGGGATAGACGGGCTCCGGCTGCTGGGTTTCCTCTTCCGGGTAATGCAGCACGATGGGACCCGCATAGGAATCCGCCTGATTTAGCTCAAGAACGTGTAGCCAATAGTAATATTTCTTGCCGGTGATGGCTGTCTCGTCTTCGTGTTCGTAAGTAGTGTAAAATGAGCTGTTTTGTGCGAAGATGAGTGGGCTTATTATTTCTGCTGAAAAGAGATGCGGGCTTTCTGATCTTAACACATAATAGCCGTTTAGAGCGGTTTCGCTGGCTGTCTCCCAAGCGATTTTTGGCGCTGAGCCCTGTGTCACAGAGACGCTGAAACTTGAAAGCTCTATCGGTAAAGTGGGTTGTTGCGTGGAAAAGACGATAAAGAGTTTGTTTGCTGAGCGGTTCGTGGGAGCCTCAACCTCTATCTTGAAGCCATCATCGGACTTCTCGACTTCCACCCAGGTATCACCGCGGTGATATGCGCAATATTCTTTGTCGTTTTGTAGAGTTAGATACCATGGGCCTTCGCCTTTTAAGTCCAGGGCGAGAGATTCCATTTCATCAGCAGCAATGTTGGGATTTGGCAAGGACGGGATTGCCTCTGAGTCTGTTATGTTGTCTGCCATGCCTTTATCAAAGGTGATCGTGGTGTTAGCAATGGTGTTGGGTCTATTGGGAATGAAATGGTGTATGGGTGTACCGGTGATTAGAATATTGTCGAAACGAGTAAAGCAGTCTGAATCAACATTATAATTGCCTGTCAGAATTATTTTAACTGTAAAATCCGAAAAATCATTTACATCTGAATTATTAGAAAAATCTATAATCTTTAGATTGTATTCTGTATCAAGTAAATCATATATGCACTTTTCTTGATAGATATCTGAGGCGTCAAGAAAAGACACTATATGTTTATTAAATCCCCCTATAAATCTTTTCACTGCATAGCTCAATTCTATATTTTCATAGTATTCAATTGGACAATATATGGAAAATTCCTTTGATGATACTGCGCTTGATATGTTGTAACCAATACATTTATTATATATTCCTTCAATAACAAAACCTTCTAATACATTTAATCCAGTCCCTGGTCCAGATACACGGTCTTCGCCCATCCACTTTATTTCCCCTTCTCCAATATCTGAGGGAATAAGTTCAGACATTTCAAAAGAATTAGATTTTCGACCAATATCAAAACTCCAATACGCGATCACGTCTCTCTCTACTTCATTTGGGTCTTCTCCCGACAAGTAGGTAAAGATCAATATCAGCAACACACTAATCAGAAATATTCTTTTCATAACCACCGTCCGAAAACATTTGTCTCCTAAAAAATATTCTTTGGCAAATTTGGCAAGTTAAATCTGTAAAGACTGCCCAATAATCTGATTTTTAGTAAAAACAAATGCAGCAATATTGCTACAAGTTTACATAACATTTTCTGACTCAAAAGAATCTTTCGCTTTTTACCATCTTCGGAAAGCATGCTCATTCATAGTGTTAAGCCCTTTTCAAAAAACTGACTATTTTCAAGATGAAAAATAAATCGCGTTTTTGGCCATAATTTTGGGTTTTGGGCTCCTATATAATAGTAGAGGGTTCTTTTCACCAATCGAAATTTGATGGTGAGAACAGCCGAAACTCTATAGTTCTTTTATAAGTGTATAGTTGTGAAAATTTGTGAAAAATTAAGGCTAATTGTGATTGTGAAAGCCACAAGGCAGAGCTGTATCTGCTGCATGCGCTCTTGTCGTGTGGCTTTCAGATAAAATGGTGCTACAGAAAAATACGCCTTAAATCCATGCTGCAGGTTTAAGGCGTATATATAGCTGTTGTTTTGCTTTATCTTTAGGAGCGATCGGGCGTCAGGATTTGCTTGCCACCACCGGTTCTTCCGGCGGGTTGAGCTTCCTGTCCATCCTAAGCTTGATCTTCTCCTTTTGCTTGGCAAATTCCGCCATTTGCTTGTCGTTGAGCTTCTCTGCACCCACCATGCGTAATTGATTGGGATTTATGTATCTGCCCCCGCTGATGAGTCCAAAGTGCAGGTGCGGTCCCGTGGAGCGTCCGGTTGAGCCCACTCGTCCTATGATCTGTCCGCGTTTGACCGTTTGTCCGGCTCGTACAGACATCCTGGAAAGGTGGGCATATTGCGTGATCATTCCGCTGGCGTGCTTTATCCTTATCTCATTGCCATAGCCGCCGTTATAACGAGCTTGCGTGACCGTTCCATTTGCTACGGCATAGACGGGAGTTCCTGAGCGCGCGCGATAGTCCACCCCGTTATGAGTTGACCAACGTCCGGTGAAGGGATCGAGCCTGCGCCCGAAGGACGAGCTCACGTGAATGCTGGCAAGCGGATAACCCACTCCGGAGGCATTATTGCTCTTGCCTTCCTTATTATAGAGGCCGTTGAGCACAGACTTTTCGTCGTCTTGCTCATAGCGATAAAGCTCATGAAATCCGGCTCGTTGTCCTTCATAATTTACGTATAGTATCTTCGCGCCGGGCAAGGGCTTACCTTCAAATATCCTCTCTTCCAGGAATACGCGGAACTTGTCGCCTTTGCGGGCATCACTTTGGAAGCTGATCTCGCCTTCAAGGCCGTTGTTGATGCTCTGTTTTGCCGCAGGACTGAGCCCTAAGGAAAGTAGCGCTGCATCCAGCGTCGTCTCAAGGGTTCCGTCCAAGATTTTCTCTTGTCTTTTCACGGGTAGCGCCTCTTTGAAATATGCCAAAGAATCGCCTAAGACCTCAAAATGGTGCCTCACGGTAGGCTCTTGAACAAACATCATCTTCGAGATCTTTTCTCCGCTTTCATCGAGTATTACCTTGAGCGTATCTCCCGGTTGTATGGTGGTCACATCTATATGATTTCCAAAGCGATAAGCCACCATTCCTATCTCGGTTCCGGGCAGTTCAAAATTGCTTAAGACAGAGAAGATCGATCCCCCCGGAGGCACAATTTGCACTTCCCAGGGATCCACTATTGGCATGAATTCATCCACCTCGCTGCCGCGAGCTTTTTTGGGAATCAGCGAGGCTAAGGTGAAGATCGCCAAGATGATGATAACAATTGTGAGTAAAACTTGTTTTCCGATATTCATAAATCTCTTCCTTTGTTGATGCTACGCACTTTGTAGGGGTGGTAATGGATGTGAACGCTATTGATATCGCCCTTGAAATGATCGAGCAAGCGGTCTTCCACTTTGTGCGAGATATCGTGTCCTTCATCGATGGAAATATCTCCGGACACGCAAATGGTGATATTTAGTGTAAAATACGAGCCAACCTTATGCACTCCAATCTCTTCCACGCTGCGAACGCCATCCACAGACATTGCCACATCCCTGAGTTCGCGCCCAAACTGTTCATCCGGCACTCTGTCCATGATATCGCCGGAGGATTCCACGATGATCTCAATCCCCGTTTTCACGATATATATCGCCACGATTGCCCCCGCCATGGGATCAGTCCAATACCAACCAAAGATGCGCCCGGCAAGGATTCCGATGATCACGGCAAGGGTTGCCATGATGTCGTTCATATGATCACTTGCAAGCGCTTTGAGCGTGAGATTACTGGTATCTTTTGCGGATTTACGGGTGAAATAGTAGAGCCATATTTTGAGTAGGATGGTGAAGATGGCTGCCACAAGCGCCCAAAGCGACGCCAGCTGTGCGGTTCCGGAGCCAAAGAAGAGCACATAAACCTTTCTCAGGCTATCCCAAAAGATGGCGATCCCCGTGGTAAGAATAAAAGCTCCAACTACAATCGCCGCAATTGGTTCCAGTTGTCTATGCCCATAAGGATGCTCAACGTCGGCGGGCTTTTTCGCCTGATGCATGAAAAACTTTACCACTACATAATAAATGACGTCCGAAGTGGAATTGATCCCGTCTGCCACCAAGCCCGGACTATGCCCGAAGATGCCGATAAGGGTTTTGAGCACAGCAAGCAGGACATTCGAGATCAAGCCCAAATTCACTACAAAAGAAGTCAGTTTATCCCTTGCTTTCATAGATCAGACCTCCATAATGTCGATGAACCTAAGCTCCGGGAAGCTATCCCTGATCTCGCGCCTATATTCATCTGCTGCGGGTTGCGCCGCGCCGATCGCCGTGCTATTGATGGCAAAGGCCTTTATCTTGAAGGGAATAAGGCTCTGCACGTGGGTGATTCTCATCAGTTTGTTGAGGTTAGTTAGCGAAAGTTGCAAGTTCTGAGGATGGCGTATCACGAGGCTCTTGAGATGTCGCAGCTGAGTTTGATGGTTTTCAAAGACGGCATCCGTTAGCGCAGTAGGCAAATAGAGACTTTCAAGCTCTTCTGCAAATAGCTCTTGCAGAGCGTCGCCATCTCCTAATATGCTCTTGATTCCGCTCTTGAACCACCTTCCGCTCAGTTGCCTTAAAAGCTCGTTTGATGCGGCAAAGCGCCTCTTTAGATAGCATGAACCTTCAAACAGCGGAATATCCCTCATGATAATCAGCCGCCTGATCTCTTCTTTGATGCTCTCTATATTGCCGAAACTCGCGCCTATACAGAGGATGAGCGCATCTATCCCCTCATCGAGAGCAATGGATTTTCTGTCTAATGCACCATCCACGAGCACCTTGTCCGCGCCCTCTTTTTGCAGGATGCGGATGATATTTCGCTGAGAGCTAACGCTGGCAGGTCCCGTGATGCGAACCTTGATATCCCGCTCTGCACGTGCTATATAGAGGATTCTGCCCACATCCTCAAAGCGCTGAAGCAGCCGTATTCCGCTCCCGCCGCCTTTTAGGGACTCTTCATCACACACGAAAAGACTCCCCTTAGCGAGGGCGACCTGCGGCTTCGGAGTCTGAAACAGCGCGTCCAGCTCTTCCCCATCTATCCCCGTGCTCAAAACAGCCCAGCGATATTGCGGAAAAGCCTGCAAAATAGCGTTTAATACGCTGGTTTTACCCGAATTTTTGCTGATTCCCACCAAGGCAAAGATTTTGTCCGCCCCGATGGGAATCAGCTTATCCATATTACTTATATCTAACTGTATTGTTAGTCTTTACGACGCTTGTTCCGCCTTGTTTCAGCCGGGCCTATTGCCACATGGCGGCCTTTGAGCAAGCTCATCACGCCTTCACAGCTTTCCCTTTCTTTGGGGCTGAGTCCGGTGTAATCTTCATCTTTCTGAGGCTCAAATTCCGGCTCGGTGTAGCTGGCGATAAAGCCTTCATAGTTGCGCAAGATCACTCTTCCGGGCATCTGTGAAATCACATAGTTTGGCATAACCGGAATCTTTCCGCCGCCGCCGGGAGCGTCCACTACAAAGGTGGGAACGCAGAGCCCGCTGGTGTGTCCGCGCAAGGCTTCGATGATCTCTATGCCGCGCGAAATGGGAGTGCGGAAATGGGTGATTCCTTCCGAGAGATCGCATTGGTATATATAATAAGGACGCACGCGGTTGCGCACGAGCTTATGCACCAGAGCTTTCATCACTTCAGGATGGTCGTTAACCCCTTTCAGCAGAACGCTTTGATTCCCCAAGGGAACACCCGCGCCGGCGATGCGAGCCAAGGCATCGGCTGCCTCATCGCTGATCTCCTGCGCATGGTTGTAATGCGTATTTAGCCACACAAAGGGGTATTTCTTCAGTACATTCAGTAGCGAATCTGTGAAGCGCATGGGCAAGACGACGGGCGTGCGACTGCCGAGACGAACAATGTCCAAGTGCTCTATTTCGCTGAGCTTTGAGAGGATCTCATCCAATCTTTCATCACCAAGGGTGAGCGGGTCTCCGCCGGAAAGGATGACGTCGCGAATCTCCGGATGATTGCGGATATATTCGATAGCTTGATCCACATTCTCTTTCGGCATGGGCGCATCGTGCTCGCCGGCTTTGCGTCTGCGCGTGCAATGGCGGCAATACATTGCGCATTGATCGGTTAAGAGCAGCAAAACCCTGTCGGGATAGCGGTGCGTCATTCCCGGGACGGGCGCATCTTCATCCTCGCTGAGCGGGTCTGCCATGTCCGAAACTCCGATATCACTTTCTTCAATGCGCGGAATTGCTTGCATACGAATGGGATCGTTGGGATTTTCGGGATCAATCAAAGAGAGGTAGTAGGGGGTGATTGCCATACGGAACGAGAAGCCTTCTTTGGCAAATATGGCTTCTTCCTCCGGCAAGAGTTTGATATATTTACGCAGCTCGTCCACATCAGTGATGCGGTTCCTCAGCTGCCAATGCCAATCATTCCACTCTTTGTCGGTGGCAATTGAGCGAATCTTTATCGTGCTCATAATTGCTCCTTATATCTTGTCTTTATTATATTTAGTCTATGTATCTTTCTTGGAAAAGCTTCATGAGAACGGGGTTGCGACGAAGCAGATCTATGGAAACTGCAGCGTGATTGCGTGCATAGCCGTTTCCGAGAATCATGTCCACGTCCGCGCCTATTCCTTCTGCGCCCAAAGCAGCCTTGGTAAAGGAGGTTGCCATGGAGAAGAAGTAGATCACTCCGCGGTCTTTTGCAGCCATAATGGTGGGAAGTTCGGAGTCTTCGATATTTACGACGTTGATCACCACGTCTGCCATCTCGCCATCGGTGAGGCGGGCAACTTCATTTCTGATTGTGATTGCGTCGGTTGCTCCGGCGAGGACAACTTCATCACAGCCGGTGGCTCTAAGTGTGTCAAAGTAGTTAGGATTACGCACTACGCCTATTACCTTTCCTGCCACTCCGGCACGCTCTTTGGCTACTGCGTTGCAAAGCACACCGCTCTTACCGTTTGCGCCGATGATTACTACGTTGTCTCCGGGTTTTACCAAGCGTTCCACCTGTGCAGGAGCGCCGGCTACGTCCAGAACTGAAAGCGCGAGGTTTTCATCCATATCGTCCGGAAGCTTGGCATAAATGCCGCTGGAAAAGAGAATTGCTTGCCCTTCGATCTCTACTTGGTCTTTGTCTAAGAGAACTTTCTTGACCTTGTTGATTTTGAGCGGGGTGAGTGAAAGCGAGACCAAGCTGGCAACTTTATCGCCCACTTCAATCTGGTCTTTCATTTCAAAGTTTGGGCCGATCTTTGCCACGCGTCCGATGAGCATTCCACCGCTGCCGGTATCTTCATTTTTGTGCTTTCCGGTGCGATCTGTGAGCTCTATTGCGTGCTCGCCAAAGGCTTTTTCAATATCTTTGTGTCCTTGATCAATAAGCTTGTTTTTGATCTGATGGAAAGAAGCACTGTCTACGTTCAAACGGATAACATCTATCAAAAGTTCGTTATCCCAGATCTGAGTCATATCATTGTTCAATACGTTCGCGGGTTGGGGCAAAACGCCCTGCGGTTCCACCACGCGATGGGTTCCATAGCGACATCCGCCAGTTTTCATAAATACCTCCAGGCATCTAAGCTATATTATTTTTATGTATTTATATCAGTTTACCCACTATTTTGTTCTTTAAGAAAATGTCAACTATAAAAGTTTTTGCCGCAATCGGGCTTTCTATTGCTTTAGCTATTAATTACAGCCTGTATTAGGCATACAGCGTGGAGATTTGATAACTATAATATCGCCGAAGATATATACAGAAAAAAGCGAAAAACAAAGGCAAAAGAAAGAAAGTATTATACAAAGCTTGACCAAAAATCAGGGACAAATTAGACTGTCCACAAAGCTTTAAATCGCTTCATATCGGCTTTATGTGCTATATTTGAAATCATTATGCACTTTACGCCGACTAAAGATTTTGAAATGAAAAACGAATATATAAGGAGAAAAGATGTTCCATTCAGTTCCAATACCTCAAAATGAACCGGTATATTCCTATGCACCGGGAACAAAAGACAGGGAGCTCCTCGAAGAAGCCCTGAAGGAGCTTGCAAGTCAACAGTTTGAAATCCCCGCCATTATAAATGGTAAAGAAGTCTTCACCGGATCCACCGGCAAATGCGTTTGCCCGCACGATCATCAGCACATCCTGGCAACCTACCATAAGGTGGGCGAAAAGGAAATCAGGGACGCCATCGAGGCATCCTGCAAAGCTCGTAAAGACTGGGAAAACATGCCCTTCAGCCATAGAAGTGCAATCTTCCTTAAAGCTGCAGAATTGCTTACCACAAAGTATCGTTATAAGTTTAACGCTATCACCATGCTCGGACAGAGCAAGACCGCTCACCAATCCGAGATCGATGCGATCTGTGAACTCGCTGACTTCTGGCGCTTTAACACTTATTTTGCCCAGCAAATCTATCAGCAACAGCCCATGTATTCTCCCAAAGGCGAATGGAACTATTCCGAATATCGCGCGCTGGAAGGATTCATCTTTGCGATCACTCCTTTCAACTTCACCTCGATCGCCGGAAACCTGCCCTCATCACCCGCGCTCATGGGTAACACAGTGCTCTGGAAACCTGCCAGCTCATCCGTATATAGCGGATATTTCCTGATGAAATTGCTCATGGAAGCCGGTTTGCCGGATGGCGTGATCAACTTCGTTCCCGGCTCAGGCGCAGTGATAGGAGACACGATTGTGGATTCCCCGGAACTTGCCGGCATTCACTTCACCGGCAGCACAGAGGTCTTCCAGGATATCTGGAAACGTAGTGCAAATAACGTTGCCAAATACAAATCTTATCCGCGCATCGTGGGCGAAACCGGTGGCAAGGACTTCATCTTTGCACACAGCTCATCCGATGTTCGCGCGCTGGCAGTCGCAGCCCTGCGCGGTGCCTTTGAATTCCAAGGCCAAAAGTGCAGCGCAGCCTCCAGAATGTATATCCCGGAATCCATCTACGACGAATGGTGGAAACACATGCAAGAGATGCTTCCCACGGTCAAGATGGGCGACATCACTGATTTCACGAACTTCATGGGCGCCGTGATCGATCAGAGCAGCTTCAATAATATCAAAGGTTATATAGACCATGCCAAGGCTGCAAAAGATGCCGAGATCATTGCAGGCGGCGGATATGATGACTCCAAAGGCTATTTCATCGAGCCCACCATCATCAAGACCACCAATCCTCACTACAAATCCATGGAAGAGGAAATCTTTGGCCCCGTACTCACGGTATATGTATATAAAGATGAGGACTTTGAAGACACCCTTCGCCTCTGTGATGAGACCTCGCCTTATGCACTCACCGGTGCAATCTTCGGTCAGGATCGTCAGGCTGTGAACCACGCATTTTGCGCGCTCAGACACAGCGCAGGCAACTTCTATATCAACGACAAACCTACCGGTGCAGTGGTGGGTCAACAACCCTTCGGCGGTGCAAGAGCTTCCGGCACAAACGACAAGGCAGGAGCTCCTCAGAACCTCCAGCGCTGGGTTTCCGCTCGCTCGGTAAAAGAAAACCTCAACCCTCCGCATGACTACGAATATCCCTTCATGGGATAAGCCATAATCCAATCATAAAAGCCGCGGCAAGTCTGCGGCTTTTTTCTTTTTGCAGAGCTTTTTAATTAAATCACCGAAAGCACAAAATAAGTCTTTACAGATTATCGCATCTTTATATATTGTGAAAATCTATATAACGGTTGAAATATGAATATGATAAAGCTTTTATTAACAGACAAGATTTATAAGGAAATGCGATGAAAAAGCTCGTTTTGATTTTGTTGAGCATTTTAGTCTTGGGCATTCTCGGCGCTAAAGTGGACTTAAATACAGCCACTTTGGATGAGATCAGAGAGCTGCCCATCTCTGAAGTGCAAGCACGCGACATCTTTGAATATCGAACCTTTGTGAAGATTTTGCACAGCATCTATGACCTAAGAGAAATCCCCTCCATCGACCAGCACACACTCAATCGCCTCAAGCCCTTGGTAATCGTATCTATGCACATAGAAAGCGACGACGTGGCAATGAGACGCAGCGAGGTTCAAGAGCTATTGGAAAGGCTTGATAGCAGTGAAGGCTCCAGCGAAGGAATGGCAGACGTCTGGGAAGATTATCTCATGACGCCGCAGAACGTTAACCGTATGCATTATGACGATCTGGTGAGTTTGCCGAACGTCTCGGGAGTGGATGCAGTTGCCATACTCAGGCGTGTTGCGCGCGGGGACACCATCTCTGAAATGCGCGACCTGCGAAACACCATGGGGCTCTCTCACTATGGCTACACAAACCTCAGAAACTATGTGTATTACAAAGAGCCGCCGGTGAAGAACAGGCTGATGTTTGACATCTCAATGCAGTATTACACGCGCTATTTCGACGAAGCTCAGCAAAACATGCTCAAGGAATCATTTGTTCCCAAAACGCATGCCAATAGCTGGGTGACCATCCCCCACGACAAGCGTCTATCCTATTGGGGATACTTCGATTTGGATCAGATTCAGCCGGATCTCATGCTCAAGATGAGAATGCGTTATGGCAGCAATTATAAGATGGGGATCATGCACTTCTCACAGAAAGCGGATGCGGGGCTTTTAAAGAGCAATGCGCGAGACTTTATAAACGATGCCAAGTATTATGTCGGCTATGAAAACACCAGGCTGCCGGGACTGACAAACAGCAACCTCAAGACCTATCTGGGACACTATCGCGCAACATTCGGCGAAGGACTGGTGATGGAAAACACCGACTATTATTCCGCGCGTAAGACGGGATTTGGCTTTAGCAAGCGCATCATGGGCATCACGCCCGACCTCTCACGCACCAAGGAATATGCGCTCAGGGGCGCTGCGGTAGAGTTTTCTCATCCCAATTTCGGTGCGTCCTTCTTTGTTTCACAAGATGATAAAGACGCGCTCGCCTACGTGCACCCCGATGGCAGCTATGTAATGTTAGACAAAGAGAATCGTGAGATCTTCCGTGATGACAACGATGTAGATTACGTGCTCATCGATGGCACAGCTCATTACACCGATGAAAACGGCGATCCAATCGTGGGACACAAACGTAAGTTCTTTAGCTATATCAATCCCACCTTGCCTTATGATAACGATACCTTGCTGCAGGCAGAGGCTTATTTCAACGAGCAATTGAACCCCATATCCGGCTCGGGACAGACCTATAACGCTTATGCCATGCCATATATCAACCTCGCTACTCGCAGAGATGCTCTGAACGAAAAGCTCTGGGGAACCCATCTGCAATTTAGCCCCATAATCGGCACCAGGCTGGGCTTTACCACCTACACCGCGCTCTATGACAATGCGCATTTCGTAACGCCCGATTTCAGAGATATGTTCCCGCTGCTCTTAAGAGATTCCTACAACTATCCCAAGCTGCAAAAGGCGTTGAATGCCGAGATATCATCCATGTATGGCACGCTCACGGATAACTATGCGCGCAACTATCGCAGAGTGATAGGCTTCGACGGCGGAACAGTAATAGGCAATACATCCATCCAAGGCGAATATGCCGAGCTGAGCATAAACGGCAGCGATTTCAAGCTGGGAGACGACCCCAAAGCATATCTCATCAGCGCGCACACTCAATATGAAAACCTTTATTTTACTACACTTTATAGAAACTACGACATAGGTTTTGACAACCCTTATAGCAACAGCTTCTCGGAGCATGAACGCTATGACGACACCATGCTGGAAAAGAACGTCTATGCGCTCACCAATCCCACAATCGGCGATATCTTTAACAATTCAAATCAATCGCAGCCGGAGAGGGGAGTCTATTTTGAGACGCGCTATAAGTTCAACAACTATTTCACCATCGGCCGCAGCTATCTCGACCTCTGGGAAAGGCTTAGCGATGGACGCCGCAGCGCGAGATTCCAAAGCGAATTGGAGTTTCGTCCGCTCTTCCAATTGGCGATGAGAATCAGATATAAGAATCAGGTCAATCGCTATGACGATCTCGCCGATAGAGGAGTCTCGAAGACAAATGAATACACCGTCGCCGTGAGAACCTTCCTCTCAAACCGCGACTTCCTTGAGCTGGAATATCGCTACAACACAGTTAAAAGCCCGCCATACACAAACCTCACCTGGCCTGCCGAAGGAGGAAACAACTCCATGGCTGCCGCTCAAACGCTGATGACGGGCGATTATATCTGCGTGAATTATACCCACAACTTCTCTCCTGCGCTGAAGCTGCAAGGCTCGTTCCTATATTGGTATGGGCACGGCATCTCGCATTGGGATTGGGAAGATATGGAGATTGACTTCATGGGCGAAAAAGGCGCAAAAGCCTGGATCACCATCTCCAGCCGCATCTCAAATAATATGTATTTAAACCTGAAGTTCCGCAATAAGACCTATCAGGATAAAGAACTTAGGATTCGTCAGAACAACGATCCGAATCACCCCAACTTGGCTGATCATCTCACCTATTTCGAGCGTGTCGAACATAGCGAAAATACGATCCGCCTCTCCCTTGATTATCGCTTCTAATATGGAGGAAACATGTTATCACATAAATCTTTGATCGTCGTTGCAATGCTGCTTATCAGCACTGCGCTCTTTGGCTTCAGCATCAGTGATGCTCAGTTTGGACATGCTTACAAAGCTTTCGATGCCCGCTCGCTCGCAATGGGCTCCGCGGGAGTTTATAACAACGTTCGCCTCGGTGGAATCATCCACAATCCTGCGAATATCACACAGCTCAAAGGCAATGCCGGGCTCTATCTCAGCG
The DNA here is from genome assembly GCA_012839325.1 of Candidatus Cloacimonadota bacterium. Classification (GTDB taxonomy): domain Bacteria; phylum Cloacimonadota; class Cloacimonadia; order Cloacimonadales; family Cloacimonadaceae; genus UBA5456. Next base: position 21,507 of record DUNQ01000111.1, on the reverse strand, counting down.
GGATGATCAATCGCGCCGAGGATGTGCGTATGGTGCCGTTATACAACTCATTTGACGTATATATAGATGACTCCGTTCTCGCTTCAAATATCAACAATTATTCGGACTTCGGCTTTGCAGCTTACGGCGCGCTGAACTTTGGTTATTTCAAAGTGGGAATGGCTTCATATCACACGCCTTACCTCAGTTTTGACGGCAAATATCGCGAGGAGATCCGCAACGATAGAAATACCGATAACGACGGATATCCCGAAAAGATCGCCCAGAACGATATTGAAAACAAGGGAACGCTCACCAAGAACGGGCTCGCACTCGGAGTGAATTTCGCTTATTCAGATTATTATGAAGCAAGTATTGGCGTGGATTATGCCCTACTCTCGGCAGATGTAAGACAAGAAAAAGGTATTCGCTGGACGGACTGGGCAGTGGAACAAACCGGTGAAGGCGTGCTTCCCGAATACAACCGCTTGGCAAAGTGGGAGCTTTCCGGAGCTCAGCTCACCCTCGGGACCGCATTGCGTATAGGCCCTCGCTACGGTGTGGGATTCACATACAGCCCCAAAACCTCCTTGGATAAAACCGGTAAAGAGACCATTCACCGCGATGCATATAGAAATACAGATGAGCTCGATATCGAGAACGATCTTAAAGGCGATTTTGATCTGCCTGCCAAGATGCGTCTCGGCTTCTCCTATTTCCCGCGCAACATCACCCGCACTATCTTCAATTTTGACGTAGAATACGAGCAATATTCCGGCGTTGACAAGCTCTTTGACGACGTGGTAAACTTCTATGGCGGAGTGGAGCATCACGTGATCCATCGCATGCCCCTGCGCCTGGGCTTCCAAGCCACAAATAGCTACCTCTTCTTCCCTGACGAACAGGGGAACACGAGCAACGATCCGCTCAAACCCATGGTAAAGAAGATCGTCACGCCCATGATCACCGGCGGCTCCGGATTTGAGATCACAAAAGGACTGAATGTAGATCTCGGCTTCGGCTACGGCTTCCGCGAATATCAGGCGTTAGATCTCTTCCCGGATAGCTATTATAATGACAAAATCTACACCGGCTCTGCAAATTACACACTCTGGCCAAGAGGATATATTGATCTCGTGGATAGAGACTGGGGAAATCCCGACAAGGTGAAAGAGAGCTTCATCACCATGAATGTCGGCATCTCCTATAGCTTCTAAGCTTTTGAGGTAAAAGATGAAAAAGTATATAATTATTATTGCGCTGATACTTACGCTGGGCATGGCTCTCGCGGAAGATCTGCGTCTTGATATAATTTGGTCGAACGACGTCCACGGCGGAATTGACCGCGCTCAAGCAACCTTCATGAACCCTGAGTTTCCTCCTCAATTAGGCGGTGGTGCATCTGCTGCAACTCTGATCAAAGAGATAAGAAGCTGGCACTCGCCAAATCGTGAATCGCTGCTCTTGGACGCAGGCGACTTCTTCCAAGGACGCCCCGTGGGAACGGTCACCAAAGGCAAGTCCGTAATTGAATTTATGAACCTCATAGGCTACGACGCCATGACCTTGGGCAACCACGAGTTCGACATCATGCAAGATGAACTCATCCCCACGCTCGAACTGGCTGAGTTCCCCATCATCTCCTGCAACGTAGTGGACGCCGAAACAGATGAACTTCTCCCCTATATCGAGCCCTATATCGTGCTGAACAGGATGGGGCTCAAGATAGGCATTTTAGGCATGACCACGACCGATACAGAGCTGATGAGCTTCCCGGAAAACATCAAAGGCATCAAGTTTGTAAACGAGAAAGAAGCCCTTACGCGCTATGTGAACATTCTCCGTGAAGAAGAGAAAGTAGATTTAGTAATCGTGCTGGGACACGCCGGACTTCCTTACGACCCGGAAGCCGGATATCTCTCCCGCTATGATGCCAAGGGCAATCCGCGCTATCCCACTCGCACTGCGAATTGGGGATACGACGCCCAAGAACTCGCCCGCGAAGTGGATGGAATAGATCTCTTCATAGGCGGACACATCCATAAAGGCTTCCCCGAACCCTGGATTGATCCCGTAACGCACACGATGGTAATCCAAGGCTATGCCTATGGCTCGAACTTAGGCATTATCACGCTGAAGATAGACCCCGAAACCAAGACGGTCAGCGGCTGGGAAACACCCGCCATCCGCGAAGGCGCAATGGTCACCCTTTTTGAAGACCAATTCTTCCCCGACCCCGAGTCCAGCGAACTGATTGAACACTATGTAAGCATTGCCGAAGAAGGCATGGACGAGGTTGTGGGCTATGCCGGCAGCCACCTTTCCAGAACGAACGTGGACGCTCAATCCCCTATGGGAAACATGATTGTGGACGCCATGCGCTACATGGTTGACGCAGACTTCTCCTTCCTGAACTTAGGCGGAGTAAGAGCCGAGATCAAAAACGGCGCCGTCACCTATAGAGATGTTTTTGAAGTGATGCCCTTTGACAACCTGCTGATCACCTTCCAGTGCGACGGCAGATTGCTCAAGCGCATCATCGAAACCCGCGTTGAAGGCAGCCGCGCCGGACTAATCGTGAGCGGAGTAAACGTTGTCTATTCACGCAAACGAGCAAGCTTCGACCGCGTCACCTCACTCATGATAGGCGGAGAGCCCTGGGACCCCGACAAGATTTACACGGTTGCCACCACAGACTTCCTCATGCAAGGCAATGCCGGGCTCACCCTGCTCATGAACGTCCCACAAGAAGATATCAACAATCAGCAGATTAACCTGCGCGATGCAATCGTGCACTATTTTAAAAACAAATCACCCGTCACCAGCAAGATAGACAATCGCTGGAAGCGTGACGATAACTCTATAAAGGCACGCTGGATGAAAGAATAGGGCTGCAAATATTGCTGCCCTTTTTTTTATGGGAGAAAGCCTTTCACTAAAAGCGATGAAAGAAGTCTCCGCAGCTCTTGCGTCCTGCCTTTGACCCACTTTATTTTACAGGAGAAGCTATGAAAAGAACTATACTCATCATTCTCAGCCTAATAATTTTCAGCCCGGGCTTTGCCTCGCCGCATCTTTTTATCAGCCGAGATCCCGGCGCGCTAAACACCCTCAAGAAAGCCGGCGCCGAGATACTATATCTGAATCATGACTTTATTCTTTTCCGAAGCGATGGCGAGATGCCGCCCGAAGCCCATGCCCTCCCCCCGCTTGCTCACGATGAAAAGCTTTACCTCATCCAAGATACACCCTCCCAAGGCTTTACTTCCCTTGTCCCCCATGGCAGATTACTCTTTAGCGAAAAAGATACCGCCCTCTTTGCAACCCATTTAGACGAGATCGCCCTGCGCACAAAGACCAATGCAGACTACGTTCTCATGGACTATCAGCCCATAATAGAGAGCAAATATAGCTTTAAACTGCCGGAGCAAAAGGACATCGTGCCGGAGATAGTAAACCTCGTGAACCAAGTGTCAGCCGATAGCATAGAATCTCACATACAGAGTTTAGAAGACATGCAAACCCGCTACGCTCTTGCGGACAATCGCTATGAAGTAGCCACCTGGATCAAGAATACTTTCCAGCGCATAGGGCTCTCGGATGTAGAAATCCAAGAATTTGACTGGGACACAAACTACGACGCAAGAGACCAATACAACGTGGTAGGCATGATCCCCGGCTCCCTTTACCCCGATGAACACATAGTAATAGGCGCGCATCACGACAGCATTACATACACAAATCCCATGGTTCATGCACCCGGCGCAGACGACAACGGCTCCGGAGTAGCGGCAACGATCGAGATCGCCCGAGTGATGCTTGAAAACAACTTCCAACCTCTGCGCAGCATCCGCTTCATCACCTTTGCCGCCGAAGAATTCGGTCTTTACGGCTCTCACTATGACGCCAAGAAGTGCCTTGATGAAGACATGAACATCTATCTTTATATAAATCACGACATGGTGGCAAACAATGTAAACCTAAACACCGTGCAGATCAGACCTTACACCGGCTCTGAGCACATTGCATCCCACGCTGTGTCTCTCGCGCAAGAATATGGAAATCTAAGCGCAGAACTTGGAAACCTAAACAGTGCAAGCAGCGACTCTTATGCCTATTGGGTGCGCGGCTTCCCCTCGATATTCTACATGGAAAAGGAATTCAGCCCCGTCTATCACAGCGATAGCGACCTTGTGATCAATCTCGATCCTGAGTATTGCTCACGCGTGGTGCGCAGCTCGCTTGCCGCCGCCATCACTGTTGCGAATATGCCGCCTTCCCTGATGTCTCTTACCCCGCGCGATGTGGGCAATGGCGAGAGCATCTATCTCACCTGGACGATCAAAGAAGATCAGCCCGAATACAGCTATAGAATATACCACGGCGCCGAAGACGAAGACATACTCCTAAACGCTCCTCAAGCCACGGATAAACAGGAGTTTATAGTAAGCGGATTAAGTGAAGGCAGGCGCTACAAATTTGCCGTCACCGCAGTAGATGCTTTTGGACATGAAAGCTATGCGCTAAATGTATATGCCACCCCCAATAACATCCCCAATCAGGTGCAAAGCCTCAAAGCCGAGCCAATCTTAAACGCAATAAAACTTAGCTGGGAGCCAAACGAAGAATTAGACCTCGCCGGCTATCACGTATATATGAAGGCAATAAACCTTGATAATGTATATATAAATAAAGGATTTGTAACAGATTGCGAGTACATAAAAGACAGCTTTAACTATTACGCAGAACCATATTATTATTACTTCTATGTGACCGCGGTGGACAAAGACGGAAACGAGAGTGAACCCTGTGACATAGTCAGTTCCCGCCCCATGGATTTCAGATCCGGCATAATCATTATAAACGACGACAGAGGCAATAACAAAGGTGATATTTCACCCCTCTCCGATGGTGAAACTTCACGTGATTTCTATGACCTTCTTTTGGGGAGTTACACAACCCCACGCATCAATCTCAGCGCATTAGAACGCCCCCTTATGCTGGAAGACATATGCCGCAACGACTTAGTATTTTGGCATAGAGCGAGCTTCTACCCCACGAGCTTTATGGAAATTCAAAGCGTATTGGAACCCTACATCAAAAGCGGCGGGAATGTGATATTCAGCAGCTATTTCCCCAGCAGAATGCTCAACCCTCAGGTGCACTATCCCAAAGAATACGACGAAGATGAATTTATCCGCAAAGTATTTGGCATTGAAGGAGTCCGCTATCACGCCACCACCTTGTTTAAGGAAGCAAAATCACATTGGACAGACCTTGGTGATCTTACTCCCTACCCCTATCTGAGCAATGATTTCGACGAACATATCCTCCGCGTGGAAGCTTATAATTTGGATGACAGTGCAGATCTGATCTATAGTTACCAGACCGATCATGATCCCGAAACTATGCCGGGAATGCTTTCAGACATGGCTGTGGGAGTGGCAAATAAATATGGAAAAGGTCAGAGCTTCCTCCTCAGCTTTCCTCTTTCTAACATCGTTCTCCACCAAGCCAAAGCCTTTATGCGTGAAATCTATTTAACCTATATAAATACCTATAGCCCCATCAGCAAATACATGAACGCCGAGTTATATTTCAGCACGGGATATCCAAACCCTTTCAAAGATAGCATAAGATTTGCCCTAAAACGTAAAATGGGCGAAGAAGATATCACCATCGGCATCTATAACCTTAAGGGACAGAGGGTTCGCAAGATAGACGCTTCCAAAAACAAACGTGAATATAGCTGGGACGGCTGCGACGAAAGAGGCAAAGAGCTGCCCGCCGGCATATATTTCATCCAAGCCAAGCAAGGCAAAAACCAAGCAGCCATCAAGGTGATCAAACTCTAAACAACATTATACAGATATAAATAAAGGCGCAGGTCAAAACGATCTGCGCCTTTTTTACTACTTAGGGATTTGAGGACTTTATATGAAGAGGTTGAGATTGCTCTTTTCAGCTTCTTCGAGATAGGAGGCTACCCCGCCGATGGTCACGCCATCGATAAACTCATGAGCTTCAACACCCATTATATCCATGCTCATCTGGCAAGCGATCATCTCAACGCCGGCTTTTCTTGCCTGCATGATCATCGTTTCCAGAGAGTCAACATTCTTTTCTTTCATGCGTCTGCGCATCATGCTTGCGCCCATGCCGCCAAGATTGATCTTGGAAAGCCCCAGCTTAGAAGCTCCGCCGGGCAACATCATGCCAAACATCTTACTCATGCCGTCTTTACCGCTCTTATCCGCACCCGGTTTCTTGATCACGTTGAGTCCCCAGAAAGTGAAGAACATAGTGACCTTCTTACCCATTGATGCAGCGCCGTTTGCGATCACGAAGGAAGCAAGCGCGCGATCCAGATCATCGCTGAATACAATAAGAGTCTTATTTTTACTGCCTTGAGCAGTTACAGCGGGAGCTTTTCCGCCGCCTTTACGCACCGCGGCAACGATATTCTTACCATGCAATTCCACTCCGAGGAGGGTATTCCCGGTCATGTTCGACCATGCGGGAACGTCTTTCAGGAAGCCCGGATCATTGGCAGTTATCTGTATAATATCGCCGGTATTGAGCTTATCCATCTCGGTTTTCAGGCGCATGATAGGTCCGGGGCATTGCAGGCCGGTGGCATTAACTTCCACCACGTTCGAGCCTTCAAAAGAATCCACGGCAATCTTGCCCTGATAGACACGGTCGTCGATTCCCACGTGTTCTTGAGAGAATATATCTTCATTACTCTGTTTCTGAGTTGCGGTTTCATAGGTGATATATCCGCCGCTGAGGTTATAAACATCGTCATATCCATTTTGCATGAGAATGCGAGCGGCAAAATAAGAGCGCAATCCGGAGGCACAATGCACTATGACCGTCCTATCCTTTGGAATGCGCTGCAATTGGTCTCTAAAGCCCTGCAAGGGGATATTTGTGCTACCGTCGATGTCGCCTAAAGCATATTCATCCGGCGTGCGAACGTCAACGAGATAATAATCATTTTTATCCATCTCTCTAAGTTCTTCCCAGTGAATGATCTTCACCCTGCCGGTGACAATGTTTTCGGCTGCCATTCCCGCAATGTTTACGGGATCTTTTGCGCTGGAGAAAGGCGGTGCATAAGCGTGTTCAATTTCCTGCATTTCATAGATGGTCTCGCCGTGTTTGAGGATGTGGGCAAGCATGTCGATACGCTTGTCAACTCCTTCAAATCCAACGATCTGAGCGCCGAAGAGTTTACCCGTTTCAGGATCAAAGACTATCTTGATGCTCATCACCTCTGCGCCGGGATAGTATCCCGCATGATTACCCGCGTGGATAATCGAGGCAACGTAAGGCATTTCAAGGGCTTTAAGAGTCTTTTCCGAGATACCCGTAGCGGCTACTGTAACGTCGAAAACCTTTGCAATCGCAGTATTAATACTGCCTTTATATTTACGAATTCCCGGCTTTACTATATTACAAGCCACCATGCGACCCTGCTTGTTCGCAGGTCCCGCAAGATAGGTATGCCCTTCCTTACCCGTGATGGGGTTTGGGAAAACAATGGCGTCGCCCAAAGCAAAGATATCCGGATCACTGGTCTGAAGGTGTTCGTTTACGCGAATTCCTTTGTTCAAGCCCAGTTCCAAACCTGCGTCTTCAGCGAGTTTGCTATCAGGACGCACACCGATTGAGAGAACCACCATGTCTGTGGGGATCACTCTACCGCTTTTGAGCTTTACCTGCAAGCCACTCTGTTCGCGAACGAAAGAGCCTACTGCATCTTTGAGATAGAACTCTACATTTTTGGTCTTGAGGTGGCGATGCACCAAAGCTGCCATCTCATAATCCAGCGGAGTCATGACCTGTTCTGCCATCTCCACGATTGTCACCTTGATGCCGAGATGGTGGAAGTTTTCCGCCATTTCCAGTCCGATGAATCCTGCGCCCACGATTACTACATGGCGCACGGTATTTGTCTCGGTGTATTCCTTGATTCTATCGGTATCGGGAACGTTTCTTAAAGTGAAAATCGCTTCGTCGTTGATACCGGGAATTGGAGGTCTCAGCGGCTCTGCGCCGGGTGAGAGAACCAATTTGTCGTAGCTTTCGCTATATTCGGTGCCGTCTTTGCGGCGAACCATGACAGATTTTTCTTCTCTATTAATGGAAATTACTTCTTGCTCGATGCGAACATCGATATTTAGGTTTTCTTTAAAAGTCTCAGGGGTCTGAACAAAAAGCTGTTCGCGCTCTTCGATGATCCCGCCGATATAATATGGCAGTCCGCAGTTCGCATAAGAAATGTAGCTACCACGCTCAAAAATAATTATTTCTGCATGTTCGTCGAGACGTCTCAGCCTCGCCGCTGTTGTTGCTCCGCCGGCTACTCCGCCAACAATGAGATATTTGGCCATTGGGTTACCTCCATGATATGGCATTCAAGTCATTTTATTATAAATTATAACTCGCTTTGATAGTTTTGCAAAATAATTTTTTGCGAAATTATAAACAAGGTTAAATATGAAGAAACGTGAAATGTTCATTGTTTTGGGCTTAACTTATAATTGATCGAGCTAAATGCTTGATTTTCCAATCTCTTATCCCCTTCCAACCCCTAGCTTCCCTATTGGGTTCAGGTCATGATGTGGTCATGATATGGTCATCGCCATGAGCACATCATAGGCGGAAGCTGAGCAGAATCCTATAGGCAAGGCATGGATAAAACGGCAAAAAGGCGGGATAAAGAATCGATTTTGGGCAGGGATTTTCCTCTTTATGAAATCGATGATTTTCACTGTTTTTCGACGCATTCATAAGCCATTATTTTTCAAGCCTTTACAACTCTATTTATTTTTAAATATTTCTTGACAGAAATGCCATATCATTTTAACTGGCAACAAGATAAAGGTTTTAATAAATTAAAATATAAATCATGCTCAATTTATTGGGCATTAACATTGCTTAAACTTATAGGAGACAGTATATTATGTCAAACACAACCTACACTGCGAGTAATATTAAAGTACTCAAAGGACTTGAAGCAGTTCGCAAAAGGCCTGCCATGTATATCGGCGGCACGGGCGAAAGAGGCTTGCATCACCTTGTTTATGAAGTAGTTGATAACTCCATTGACGAGGCTTTGGCGGGTCACTGCGATGAAATTAAAGTAACAATCAAAACTGACGGGAGCATTGAGATTGACGACAACGGTCGCGGCATCCCGGTAGATATCCAAAAAGATGCCGGCGTTCCCGCATTGCAGGTGGTTCTCACCGTTTTGCATGCCGGCGGAAAATTTGACCAAAACTCATACAAAGTGTCCGGCGGATTGCACGGCGTTGGCGTTTCAGTGGTAAACGCGCTCGCCGAGTGGCTGGAAGCCAATGTTCACACCGGCGGAAAAGAATATCGCATGCGCTTTGAACGCGGCAAACCGGTATCCAAGCTGGAGACCATCGGCAAAACCGATAGGCACGGAACGATCATCCGTTTCAAGCCCGATGCTGATATCTTTGAAACGGTTGATTTTAGCTTCGATTACCTCACGGTAAGATTGCGCGAACTGGCGTTCCTGAATAAAGGCGTGCGCATCCTGCTCACAGACGAGCGTAGCGACAGAGTTCATGACTTCCGTTATGAAGGCGGTATTAACAGCTTTGTGGAATATCTGAACCAAAATAAGAAGCTGCTTTTCCCAAATCCCATCTATATTTTCTACGAAAGAGAAGGCATGGAATTTGAGATATCTATCCAATATAACGAAGGTTATCAAGAAAATATTTTCAGCTTTGCAAATAATATTAATACCATCGAGGGTGGTACTCACCTCTCGGGCTTCAAGCGCGGCGTTACCTCGGCGATAAATGCCTATATCCGCAACAACGATTTGCTTAAAAATGAGAAGGTTAGCCCCAATGGCGACGACATTCGTGAGGGCATGACAGCCGTGATTTCGGTAAAGATTTCTAATCCTCAATTTGAAGGACAGACTAAGACGAAATTGCAAAATACCGAAGTAGAAGGCATAGTTGGCTCTGCGATTTATGAAAATCTACTCACCTATCTTGAAGAGAATCCTGCGGTTGCTCGAAACATTACGCAAAAAAGCGTTATGGCGGCCCGAAGCCGTGATGCAGCGCGCAAAGCACGTGAACTCACGCGTCGCAAAAGCGTTCTCGAAAGCGGCTCGCTTCCCGGCAAATTGGCAGACTGCACTATTAACGATCCGGCTCAGACCGAGCTCTTCCTCGTTGAAGGGGACTCCGCCGGAGGCAGCGCCAAACAAGGGCGCGATCGCAGCTTCCAAGCCATTCTCTCGCTCTGGGGCAAGATGCTGAATTCAGAAAAAGCGCGCATGGACAGAGTGCTCAACAATGAAAAGATTCAACCCATCATCCTCGCTTTGGGCGCAGGAATCGGGCAGGATTTTGACATCAGTAAATTGCGCTATCATAAGATCATCATCATGGCAGACGCGGACGTGGACGGCGCGCATATCAGCACCCTGCTCATGACCTTCTTCTATCGCTATATGAAGCCGCTCGTGGAGCATGGGCACCTCTATATAGCGATGCCGCCGCTCTTTTTGGTGCGTAAAGGCAGGCAAAAACGCTATGTCTTTTCCGAAGAAGAACGCGATGAAGCCATTGCCGAATTTGGCGACAGAGGCGTATTTGTTCAGCGTTATAAGGGTCTCGGTGAGATGAATGCCGATCAGCTTTGGGAAACCACCATGGATCCCGAACATCGCACGATGATACACGTAAAGCTGGACGACGTAATCGAAGCAGACCGTATGTTTACCATCCTGATGGGCGATGAGGTGGAGCCTCGTCGTCAGTTCATCCAAACCAATGCACGCTACGTGAAAAACCTTGATATTTAATGGAGTTATAGATGTCAGATCAACCAAGAATTATACCAACACAAATAGAAGAATATCTAAAGCAAGCTTATCTTGACTATTCGATGAGCGTCATCGTGGCGCGTGCCCTGCCGGATATCCGGGACGGGCTCAAACCCTCGCAAAGACGCATCATATATGCCATGCACGAGCTGAATCTCAGCCCGGGCGGACAGTTTAGAAAATGTGCAAAAATCGCGGGCGACACTTCCGGTAACTATCACCCTCACGGTGAACAGGTGGTGTATCCCACGCTGGTGCGTTTGGCTCAGCCCTGGAATATGCGCTATCAGCTCATCGACGGACAAGGAAACTTTGGCTCAATCGATGGAGATCCGCCTGCCGCAATGCGTTATACAGAAGCGCGTATGCAGAGAATCACCACGGAAATGCTCACCGAATTGGACAAAGATACCGTGGATTATAGAGGCAACTACGACGATACGCGTAAAGAGCCGGAAGTATTCCCCAGCCGAGTGCCGAACCTGCTCGTAAACGGCTCTTCGGGAATCGCCGTGGGCATGGCTACAAATATGCCGCCCCACAATCTCAGCGAGATCAGCGATGCAATAGTTGCGCTCATTGACAATCCTGATCTTGAGCCCCTGGATCTCCTCAAATATATCAAAGGACCGGACTTCCCCATGGGCGGAATGATCCTGGGAACGGATGGAATTCATGACTATTTTGAAACCGGGCGCGGGCGCGTTGTAGTGCGCGGCGAAGTGGATGTGGAAACCCTTCCCAATGATAGCGAAAGGCTGATCATCCGCTCTATTCCTTACCAGGTGACCACCACGCTTCTGATCAACCGCATGGTCGATCTCGTTAAAGAAAAGCGCATCGATGGCATCAGCGATATCCGCGATGAATCCGGGCGCGACGGCATGAGAGTGGTGATCCAAATCAAACGTAATCACGATGCGCATGTAGTGCTGAATATGCTCTATAAATACACGCAATTGCAGAGCACTTTCGGCGTGATAAACCTCTGTCTTATCGATTCGATTCCGCAAGTTGTGAGCATGAAAGAACTCGTGCTGAACTTCATTGAGTTCCGTCATGACGTAATCTTGCGTCGCACGCAGTTTGAACTGCGCAATGCCGAGGCTCGCCTGCATATCTTGGAAGGCTATCGCATTGCCTTAGATCATCTTGATGAAGTAATCGCCACCATCCGTGCGTCAAAAACTCCGCCGGAAGCAAATGAAGCTCTGCAAGAGAAATTCGGACTCACCGAGATTCAGGCTAAAGCTATCTTGGATATGCGTTTGCAGCGTCTCACCGGCATGGAACTGGAGAAGATTGAAAAAGAATATAACGAACTCTTGATTCTCATTAAGAGATTGCGTGCCTTGGTGGATAGACGTGAGCTGAGAATGGAAGTGGTTCGCGAAGAAACCTTAGAACTCAAGGCCAAATATGGAGATGAGCGTCGCACTACCATACTCGAAGGTCATGGCGGCAGCTTCAACATGGAAGATCTCATTGCCGATGATATGATGGTTGTGACAATCACGCATGACGGCTATGTAAAGCGTCTCCCTGTTGATACTTACAAAGTTCAAGGTCGCGGCGGAAAGGGACTGAGCGCATCCAATCTCAAGGATTCGGACTTCATTCAATATCTCTTTGTTGCAAGTGCGCATTCATATATCCTGCTCTTTACCGATCACGGTATGTGCCACTGGATTAAGGTCTATGAAATCCCGGAGGCAAGTAGAACGGCGCGAGGCAAGGCAATAGTGAACTTTGTCCGCTTCTCAGAAGGCGAAAAGATCAGAGCTTTCGTTACGCTGAAAGACTTTGATGAAGATAAATATATCATGATGTGCACGCGTAACGGGCTGGTCAAAAAGACCCTACTCAAAGCCTATTCAAATCCGCGTTCGGGCGGTATCCGTGCCATCAATCTCAGCGAAGGTGATGAGCTCATCGAAGCCAAGATTTCATCCACCGGAGATAACGTCTTGCTTGCTACTCGTAATGGATATAGCAACCGCTTTGATGAAAATCAGGTGCGCGCAACGGGTAGAAATACGCGCGGCGTGAAGGGTATCAATCTCAGAGATAAGGACTATGTGATTTCTATGGGCTTGGTGACAGAGGAGCATATGGAAGATGAAGATAGCACGCAGACCACCGTCTTGGCAATCAGCGAAAACGGTTATGGCAAGCGCACTTCCATCGCCGCATATCCGCAAACCAATCGCGGCACAAAGGGAGTAATCACACTCAGAACCACCAAGCGAAATGGCAAACTCGCCTCGCTCATGCTGCTCGAGGAAGACGACGATCTCATGATCATCACCCGCGAAGGCATGATCATCCGCCAGGCTGTGAAAGATATCTCCGTCATCAGTAGAAATACTCAGGGAGTGAGACTCATCAATCTCTCTGCCGATGACAGCGTTCGTGATATCACCCGCATTCCGCCGGAAGATGAGGACGATTCTAAGCTCGATCGCGAAGTGGAAGAGCTGAAGAAATCTAAGAAGAAAAAACCTAAAGAATATAAGAATGAAATCGGGGCAAAACCCGAAGAAGATGAAGAATAAACTTAAGATACTGTTAATCAGTCTTACCCTGCTGATTGGTGCCGGATGTGCTCACAAAGCCTTCCGGCCCCAAGGCGGGGACTATCAGATCGAAGATGGATTTGCGATCGTGAAAACCGATAGTCTCATCGTCGCAGTCCGTCCTCAGAGCTATCGGGGCTTGGGCGATATCGGGTCAAACAACTATTTCCCTATCTATCTGCAAGTTAAGAATCTCGGTAAAACAAAAAAAAGCCTTCCCGCGGAGGCATTTGGCATCGTCGCAGGAAAGCTTCAATATGATTATATTCCAATTGATTATCTCTTGGGAGATTATCAGAGAAGGCTATATCTCAGCCAGTGGGATGCCATGCATAACGACAGCCCCGGCATCATCGATCAGAGGCAAAAGGATGTGGATGGATATTACAATCTCATGAGTGCGGCGTTTAGCTTTGGAGAGCTTTTGCCCGGCGCTATGAAAGAGGGGTATCTCTTCTATAGTCCGGCGGTTAGGAAGTCAGAAAGCTTTATGATTGATATCTTTGGGAAAGAGGTTTACTTCGCTAAATAAATATGCAAGCGGGGGGCTGGCTCAGAGGGCTTGCTTACTTTTCATATACTATCTATTTAGGTGCATACAATATCAGAGGCTGAAAGCGCCCAGTTTTCCACAACAAAAAAACGGGGTGCATAGAGTAAACTACACACCCCGTGTCAATATAATTGTCTTTTTATATCTCGCCTTTCTGTAAGGCTTTGTAATAGTCTATCACCTCGGCTATTCCTTCGCTGAGGCTGTATTCCGGTTGCCATCCCAGTTCGCGCTTTACTTTGTCTATATTCAGTAGCGAGCGTTTGAGGTCTCCCTTGCGGGCGGGCGCCGGCGTGGGCTCTATCTCTTTGCCCAGTTGGCGGGCGATCTCGTCATAAAGCTGGCGTGTGCTGGTGGGGATGCAAGTGCCGAGATTATAAGCTTCTCCGCTGCCTTTCTCGAAGGCAATGAGGTTTGCTTTCACAACGTCTCTCACGAAAACATAGTCGCGAATCATGCCTTGTGGTTCATCCGGGTAGCAGTTCAAAGTCGGCGTCTCATCTGCGAGCAGTTTCTCTACGAAGATCGAGACCACTCCTGCCTCACCGTGTGATACCTGGCGCGGGCCATAGACGTTTGCATAACGCAAAACCGTGTAGTCCAGCCCGTAGGTTTCTTTGTAAAAATAGAGGTAATCCTCGCCTACCATCTTGTTGATTGCATATACGGAGAGCGGCTTTGGAGAGTAGGTCTCGGTGGTGGGATACTCTGTTGCTTCGCCATACATTGCGCCGCCGGAGGAGATATATACCAGCTTCTTGGTCTCTGCTTTCACGGATGCTTCGAGTATGTTGATCAGACCTTTCACGTTGATCTCGGCATCGGTGAGCGGATCCTCCACGGAAAGCGGAACAGAGATCTGAGCTGCATGATGATCCACGATGTCCGGCTTCTCTTCCATAAATAGGTCATGGATGGCGGGATCGCAGATATCCATTTCATAAAACTTGGCTTTGGGATTGAGATTGCGCTTGTATCCAGTGCGGAGATTGTCCACGATTACTACCTCGTGTCCTTGTGCTATGCAAGCATCAGCCAGGTGTGATGCGATGAAGCCGGCAGCTCCGGTGATTAGAACTTTCATTGTTTCTCCTTATCTGTATCAAATTCTCCGATGATTTTTACATGTGCAGGGTTATATTCTACATCTAATGATTGGCGTAAGATGTTGACTTGTATGTGCACTACATCCAGTTTCTTTTGGGATTGCACCACTCCTCTCATGCCCTTGAAGGGGCCGTCTATCAATTCTACTTCAAGTCCTTTGGAAAGCCAGTCCGTCTGCTTGATCTCGGGCTCTTCTTGAACCACTCGGCGAACGGCGGCGAGGTCTTGCATCAGCTCTTCTTGATAGTCAACTGCGATGAAGTTTGCCACGGCGCCGGAGAGCTTGATCGTCTCCTTTTGAGCGTGGTTGAGTATGGTGAAAACATAGCCTGAAAACAGGGGGATTTGGGTCATCACTTTCTTTCTGCCATACACTCTTCTCTTTTCGCGCAGGGGCAGATAGTAGTGTATGCCATATTTGCGGCAATAGTTTGCCAGCTTCTTTTCTTGGCGCGGGCGAGTGTGGATAACCACCCATCTCTTCGGCTCTTCGGGGATTTCCAGTTCACCGAAGAGGTCGTCTATGATAACGGGCTTGTTCTTGCTCAAAGCTATCCTCTAATAGCGGTAGTGATCAGGCTTGAAAGGGCCGTTTGTGGGCACGCCGATATAGTCTGCTTGCTCTTCTGTAAGCTTGGTAAGCTTTACGCCGAGCTTGTCGAGATGCAGGCGTGCAACCTCTTCGTCCAGCTCTTTGGGAAGGGTGTAAACTTGGTTTTCATGGCTTTCTTGCCAGAGCTTGATCTGGGCTAAAACCTGATTTGTAAAGGAGCAACTCATCACGAAGGATGAGTGTCCCGTTGCATTGCCGAGATTCACCAATCTGCCTTCCGAGAGCAGGATGATGCTGCGTCCGGTGGGCATCTGAATCTGATCCACTTGCGGCTTGATATTGATCTTCTTCACTGAGGGCAGGCTGTATAATTCATTCACCTGTATCTCGTTATCGAAGTGTCCGATATTGCAGACAATGGCGTTGTGCTTCATCTTGAGCATGTGTTCGGTGCGGATCACGTCCTTGTTTCCCGTGGCGGTGACAAAGATATCTGCTTCGGAAACCATCTCTTCTAACGTGCAAACCTCATAGCCTTCCATGGCTGCTTGCAGGGCACAGATAGGGTCGATCTCGCTGATCACCACTCTTGCACCGAAGCCGCGCATGCTTTGCGCACAGCCTTTGCCAACGTCTCCATAGCCGCAAACCATGACCACCTTGCCGGCTATCATCACGTCTGTTCCGCGTTTGATGCCATCTGCAAGGCTCTCTCTACAGCCGTAAAGGTTGTCAAACTTGCTTTTGGTGACGCTATCATTCACGTTGATTGCGGGAAAGAGTAGCTCGTTCTTTTGAGCCAATAGGTAGAGGCGATGCACACCTGTGGTGGTCTCTTCGCTCACTCCCTTTAGGGATGCGGCGATCTTCTGCCATCTGTCGGGCTTTTCTGTGAGATTTTCCAGGATGATTTCTTGCATGATGCGGAACTCTTCGCTTTCTCCATCGGCTGCGGGCAGCTTGCCACTCTCTTGATAAAGCTTTTCGAGGCGCACTCCTTCATGGATCATGAGCGTAGCGTCTCCGCCATCATCGACGATCATGTGAAAGTCGCCTTCCGGCCAGTTCAGAGTCTTGTATGTGCACCACCAATATTCAGGGATGGTTTCGCCTTTCCAGGCAAAGACGGGGATGCCTTTTTCCACCATCGCGGCGGCAGCATGATCTTGGGTGCTGAATATATTGCAGCTCGCCCATCTCAGGCTTGCTCCCAGTTCCACGAGGGTCTCCATGAGCACAGCCGTTTGAATAGTCATGTGTAGGCTGCCACTTATCCTTGCGCCTTTTAATGGTTTTTGTGCACCAAATCTTTCTCTTAGCGCCATGAGCCCCGGCATCTCTTGTTCAGCCAGTTCCAGCTCTTTGCGCCCGAAAGCTGCGAGATTGATATCAGCTATTTTGTAATCCATTTATCCCCCATCTTTTTATAATAGAGCGGGCACGAGTCTGAGTGTTCCCGGAGCTTCGTGCCCGCATATTTATTAGTTAGTTTATATGATTAGTTGCGACGATAGCGATCTCTTCCACCGCTGCGTCCTCTGTTGTCTCTGCTGTCTCTGCTGCCGCGACGATTGTCATCTCTGCGAGGAGCAGAACGACGCTGTCCGGCCTTGCTGGGATCGAGCTCAGGATTGCCGGGGATGCCTTTCATGGTAAGCGAAAGCTTGCCCCTGTCCATGCCGAGTGCTTCGACCTTTACTACATCGCCGAGTTTCACCATATCTTCGGGATGCTCCACTCTGGAGGTGTGCATCTGCGAGACGTGCACCATTCCTTCACGGGCGCCGTTCAGAACCTTCACGAACACGCCATAAGGCTCGATGCGAGTGATGGGACCTTCAAACTTATCGCCCGGTTCGGGATCGATGGCGATTCCTGTGATGATCTCTTTTGCAGCCTCGATAGACGCTTTGTCCGGCGAGAGTATGCGCACTGTGCCATCGTCTTCAATGTTGATATCGACCTGACAGGATTCGATGATGGATTTGATCATCTTACCGGAGGGCCCTATGATTTCGCCAATCTTATCCACGGGCACCTTGAAGCTTTCGATTCTGGGAGCTGTGGGTGCGAGATCTGTGCGCGGCGCTTCAATGCAAGCGCTCATCTTTTCAAGGATGTGAATGCGAGCAACTCTTGCTTTCTCCAGCGCTATCTTCATGATATCTCTGGTGATGCCGTCGATCTTGATATCCATCTGCATGGCGGTAATTCCGTCCACGGTTCCGGCACATTTGAAGTCCATATCGCCGAGGTGGTCTTCCATGCCGATGATGTCTGTGAGAACCACATACTTGCCATCTTCCATGATGAGTCCATTGGCGATTCCTGCTACGTGTGACTTGATGGGCACGCCGGCAGCCATGAGCGCCATGCTTCCGCTGCAGATGCTTGCCATCGAGGATGAACCGTTGGATTCCAAGGTCTCGGCAACGATGCGAATGGTGTATGGGAAGCTTTCATTATCCGGCAAAACGTATTGAATAGCGCGTTCGGCGAGATTGCCGTGTCCGAGCTCACGTCTTCCCGTTGCACCCATGCGTCCGGCTTCGCCAACGCTATAGGGCGGGAAGTTGTAATGCAGGTAGAAGCTTTTCTTATATTCCACTTCCAGGGTATCGATGATCTGTTCATCGCCGGCTCCGCCTAAGGTGACAGTTCCCAAAGACTGGGTTTCGCCGCGAGTAAACAGCGATGAGCCATGAACGCGCGGGATGGGATCCACTTCGCAAGTGATGGCGCGAACTTCGTCCAAACCACGTCCGCCCACGCGCACATGTTTATCCAAGATGGATGAGCGCATATATTGGCGGATAAGCTCGTCATAAACCTCTTTATAGGTCTTTTCATTTTCTTCAAAGAGTTCTTCACCATCGGCTTCGGCATGCTTTTCAAGCATCTCTTCTTCGAGTGCATCAAAGGCGTCCTGTCTTTCTTGCTTGCCCAAGATGGTGCTGATTTCGGCGATACGCTCACCATATTCGGCTTTCATTTCCGTCAAAAGCTCTTCGGGGAAGCCAACAAGCTGGACTTCAACCTTCTCTTTTCCACAAACTGAGACGATCTCATCTTGCACGCGGCAGAGCTCTTTAATGGCTTCATGACCGGCGTAAACCGCATCCAGCATGATGTCTTCGGAAAGCTCATGCGCTGCGGATTCTATCATCACCACGGAGCTTTCGCTGCCCGCAACGGTGAGATTGAGCTTAGATTTTTCTTTGATATCGGCGATATCGGGATTGATTACCAGCTCGTCATCAATGTATCCCACGCTGACGCCCGCAATGGGTCCACGGAAGGGGATATCAGAGATTGAGAGAGCCAGCGATGCACCGAGCACACCGAGATTACTGGGATCCACTTCACCGTCATAGGAAAGAACGGTGAGCACAACATGCACCTGATTGCGGAATCCATCGGCAAAGAGCGGACGGATAGAGCGGTCGATGACGCGTGCTTGCAGTGTGGCATCCGTTGAGGGTCTTGCTTCGCGCTTGAAGAATCCGCCGGGGATCTTACCCGAGGCATACATCTTTTCGATGAAGTCCACGGTAAGCGGGAAGAAGTCTTGATTTTCGACAGCATCTTTACTCATGGTTGCAGTGACGAGCACAGAGGTCTCGCCCAACTGCAGATATACGCTGCCATTGGCTTGCTTAGCCATTTTGCCGGTTTCAATTATGAGTTTTCGACCATGGAAGTCGATCTCACGGCGTGTAATGTCAAAATTATGCATTATTTCTCCTTGTTTTTGGCATGCCCGAGGAGAAGAAGCAATAGGCAAAAGCGTTGCGAGCCACTAAACCCCTTTGCTTATTGCTAATTACCCCCGGGAACATGTTTGGTCTGTGATAAGGAAAAAGCGGATGCCGCAAAGCGCAGGACATCCACTTTAACCTTCGTTTAATATCTTGGCTGAGAGTTTACTTTCTAATGCCAAGCGCTTTAATCAGTTCGCGATAGCGATTGATATCTTTCTTTATAAGATAGTCCAACAAGCGCCTGCGCTGCCCGATCAGCTTGAGAAGTCCGCGACGTGTGGAGTAGTCCTGCGTATGCACTTTAAGGTGTTCAGTGATGTCCTTAATGCGCTTTGTGAGCAAGGCAACTTGCACTTCCGGCGAACCCGTATCTGATTCATGGAGTTTAAACTCTGCCATGATAGCTTTTTTAGCCTCAGGTGTTAACGACATGTATCCTCCCGGATATTTACTTTTATTTTGCGACTTGCTCATATTTCAAGCCGCAATTATTTATGATACCATGATATTTGCGTCTTGCATTCTGTCCAGCAATATTATCTGAACGACTACGCAAGAGACAATTCATGATAGCGCTCCGGGATGGGCTTTTGGGGCACCACCCCGGGCTTATTTATATAACTAATTTAGTCTCTGATAGCAGCGATTGCAGCAGCGAGGCGAGCAATCGGCACGCGATAGGGCGAGCAGCTGACGTAGTCCATACCCACTTTGTGGCAGAATTCTACGCTGCTGGGCTCTCCACCGTGTTCACCACAGATTCCAACCTTGAGATCGGGATTTGTGCTGCGTCCGCGAGAGGTTCCCATCTCCACGAGCTGTCCCACGCCTTCTTGGTCGAGAATCTGGAAGGGATCAGCCGGCAGGATGTTCTTTTCTATGTAGATAGGCAAGAAGGTGTTAGCGTCATCGCGGCTATATCCAAAGGTCATCTGAGTGAGGTCGTTTGTGCCAAAGCTAAAGAATTCAGCGCGGCGTGCGACTTGATCAGCGAGCAGAGTAGCTCTGGGAATCTCAATCATGGTGCCAACGAGATATTCCACCTTCATGCCGGTTTCGGCAAAGACCTTTTCGACTGTAGCGCGGATGATGCTTTCCTGAAGCTCAAATTCTGCCAGAGTTCCAATCAAGGGAACCATGATTTCCGGCAGCACTTTGACGCCTTTTTTGCTCACGTTGATAGCAGCTTCGATGATGGCTCTTGCCTGCATTTCAGTGATTTCGGGATAGGTGTTTCCAAGGCGGCAACCGCGATGTCCCAGCATGGGATTTATCTCGTGCAGGGCTTCAACACGGGTCTTGACTTCGTCGAGCGAGAGTCCAAGCTCTTTTGCCATCTCAGCCTGCTGAGCTTCTTCGGCGGGAACAAACTCATGCAAAGGCGGATCAAGCAAGCGAACCGTGACGGGAAGTCCGTCCATCGCTTCAAAGATTCCTTCAAAGTCTGCGCGCTGGATGGGCAGAAGCTTATCGAGGGCTTTGCGGCGTCCGGCTTCATCTTTAGCAAGGATCATTTCGCGCATGGCTTTGATTCTATCACCTTCAAAGAACATGTGTTCCGTGCGGGTGAGTCCGATTCCCACAGCACCAAACTTGCGAGCGACGAGCGCATCTTGCGGAGTGTCGGCATTGGTGCGAACTTTCATTCTGGTATATTTATCAGCGAGGTTCATGACCTTGGCAAAGTCTCCGCTGAGCTCGGCAGCTTGGGTCTCCACCTTTCCTTCGAGAACCTGTCCCGTGGAGCCATTGAGTGAGATCCAATCGCCTTCTCTGAGAACCTTTCCGTCCACTGTCATGGTGCGTTCTTTGCTATCGATTGAGATGCCGCCTGCACCGGATACGCAGCATTTGCCCATTCCGCGAGCAACCACTGCAGCGTGGGAAGTCATACCGCCGCGTGCGGTGAGAATTCCTTCAGAGACGGTCATGCCGCGGAGGTCTTCCGGAGAAGTCTCGGTGCGAACGAGGATGACCTTTTTCTTGTCATTAAACCATTTCTCGGCATCTTCAGCAAAGAACACGATCTGTCCGCTTGCTGCGCCGGGAGAGGCGGGAAGTCCTTTTGCCAGAAGCTTTGCTTTTGC
>DUNQ01000110.1 GCA_012839325.1 Candidatus Cloacimonadota bacterium | reverse complement strand
TCTTGTGCTTCAAAAGAGTATTCTTTGTGATTGTCCGTATCCCAGCCTTGGAAAGAGAAGGTGGTATCGCTCTCATAGATATCCATGAAGAGGTCCATGATTTCGTCGAAGCTCATCTCCTCGATATTGGGATTTGGCGTAGGCTTGGTGAGGCTGATGCCCACCACTCCTTTTGCCCAGAGCTCTTGTGCGCTTTCGGCATAGTAGGGGTAGTCCGTTACATCCACATGCGCCCAAAAGGCGGTGTCTGTGTAGAGTTTTCCCTTGAGCTTTTTCTGAAGCTTTCTAAAGTCTGAGAGCGTGAAAATGGGCTCTTTGGAGAAATAGCTCATCTCAGCCATGGTAGTCCAGCCACCTTTGATGGCATGGCGTCCTGCTTCGGCAAGCGCATTCTCAGGGCTTTTATCTTCGCCTAAGATGTGGTTATGGATCTCGATTGCACCCGGCAGGAGTATTCTCCCGCGCAGGTCTATGGTTTCTACTTCTTCTTCAAGTTCCTCTTCTTCGAGAATGATTTCATCTACGGAGATCTTCTTGATCTCTTCATCAAAGAGGATATTAACGCGTTTAAGAGCGCTTGAGCTGGTGGGGAGGGAGGCGTTTATAAAAAGTTTCATTTGATCAATATGCCATTACAGACATCCCGGCATCTACAAAGATCAGGTCTCCGGTGACTCCGGAAGCGAGATCAGAGAGGAGATAGAGGGCGGTCTTGGCAATATCCTCCTGTTCGATATTTCTGGCGAGGGGGGCGCCTTTTTCTATGCGGCGTTGAGCCTGAGAGATTCCCCCTATGGCTGATGATGAAAGGGTTTTCATCGGCCCTGCAGAGATGGCATTTACGCGCACGCCTTTCTCTCCCATGCTGTGTGCAAGATAGCGCACAGATGCTTCGAGCGCGGCTTTGGCGATGCCCATCACTCCATAACTCGGCACCACTTTCTGGGCGCCGTAGTAGGTGAGGGTTATCACCGAAGAGCCGGGGACGAGAAGGGATTGTGCAGCGCGTATAACTGCCAAAAGTGAATATACAGAGATGTCCATAGCGGTAAGGAAGCCATGCCTGCTGGTCTCATGGAAGGGTATATTGAGGTCTGAGCGCGGCGCGAAGGCGATGCTATGGACAATGTAATCTATTTGTTCCCACTGTTTTGAGATTTCTCCCATGAGGTGTTTGAGGTCGTTTTCTTTGGTGACATCACACTCAAAGAGCATATCGGTCTCCAGTTCCTCTGCGATGGGCTTGATTCTTTTTAGTATGGGGGCTCCAACATAGCTCAGCGCGAGATCGGCACCTTGCTCTTTCAGTGCTTTTGCGATGCCATAGGCAATGCTATGTTTATTTGCAATCCCCAAAACAAGGGCTTTTTTACCTTTCATGTCTATCATTATATGTTTCCTTTAATCTTTTCTAATTCAGTATTTATATTATCGAGCATCTCTTTCATGTCCAGGCTTTTAAAGATACTTTGAGCGCGCATGAAGTTAGAGATTGCTGCGGGTTTATCGTCATTCTTGAGGTTTATCTTGCCTTTTAGCCAATATCCATAGCCGAGGCCGGGGAAGTTTTCGTGCAGATAATCGAGATCTATGGCAGCCTCAAGGTTTTTCTCTGCTTTGCGCAGATCGTTTAACTTGTAATCTTGATAGGCGAGCGCGTAGTGCGCACCTGAGAGGAGGGAAGGATCTGCCGAGAAGTCTGTTTTGAGGCTTCGCTTATAGCGCTTGCTGAGGCGATCGAGATCGTCATACTCGGCAGACTTGAAGCCGGGATTGAGGTATGAATCTGCCTGCAATTTATAGCTGAGAATCTGTATGCGTGCATCAATGGGGTAGTCGTAGCTGTCCTTTGCTTCTTCTCTTACGCTTTGATAATCTTTTTTATCTTGCAGGATGTATAGATTCACGAGTAGCGGGATGTAATCAGTGCCGGGTTCTCCATAGCGCACAAGCTCTTCCATCATATCCATCTTTTCTTTTAAGAGAGCATCATCATCCTCGAGATAGGCGATGCGCGCCATGCCTGAAAGCGAGTATAACTTGCCTTTGAAGCTTGCAAATCGGCAGTATTGATCGTAGGCGGATTGGTAGGTGAGATATGCATCTTTCAGATTTTGCTTTTGTTCGAGAGAGTGAGCGAGCTTGAGCGTATTATCCGCAGCGGCTTTTGCCGGCGATTGAGTTATACGCGGCGGGGAAGAGCAGGCAGCGAGAAGCAGGAGCATTATAAGCGCGAGGAGCAAGCGATTAGTCTTCATCCTTATCCTCACCAATTCTTGCCGCCGGTGCATAGGAGCGTATTTTTGAAGGCGGAACACCTTTTCTGAGCAGAGGGTTGTTATTTAATGCTTCCAGCGTCTGATTAGCTTTTAAAAGGGTCTCATTGAGGTTGTTTATGATGAGCAAAAGCTCCGGATTTGCACGCGCCAAACTAGAAAGCAATTGCTCGCTTGCGATGAGATTATCTTTAAGAACGTCCAAAGTTTCGCTTAGAGGCTCAATGATCACATCACCATCGGGATCGATCATTTTACGCACGAGATCGGTGGGATCGGCATAGTTGTGAGCGGCTTCATTGAGTGAAGCTATCATGCTCTGAAGGTTTTCACTTTGTTCATCCAACATCTGGGTGATATTTGCCAAATGGTTTGCTGCACGTAAGACTACGCCTTGTTCTGCATTATTGTCTTTATTTAGGTTCTCGGTGAGATGACTAAGCTCAGCGAGGTTATCGTTCATCAGATTCAGCGTAGTTTCGCCTATTTCAATGAGATCAGCCGCACCAACCAAGATTCTCATCAGCGCACCCTTATCTTTGTTATCATCTTTATTGAGCTCTGATGTGAGAGTTCCCAAGTTATCGATTATCATGGCGATAGGATCCGAACTTTTCGGAGAAAGCTGTTTGAGCAAGGCACGTCCCTCAGGAAAGTCTGTAGAGGGGATGAAGCTTCCTTCTTCCAGCTCGGGATAGTCCCCTGTCGGCTTGATATAATCCAGCGAGGTCTTATTTGTAATGGGTATGGTGGTGCGATAGATCACGCTTCCAT
>DUNQ01000109.1 GCA_012839325.1 Candidatus Cloacimonadota bacterium | reverse complement strand
GGACGCCCCGTCATGGAAATCAATCGCCTCATACGCCAATTTAATGACATGAAAAAGATGATGAGAAAGATGAGCACTCCCAAGGGAATGAAGCAACTTGAATCCATGATGAAAGGAATGCAATAGAAGCTGACGGATTGGGGCGGAAACATTCCAAGCGGTCGGTGTGGCAACGCCCTCGTTGCCACAAAGGTTGTTGGATTCGACACGTCCTCGTGTCGAGATGTTTTAGCATTGGGGCGGCAACATCTTGTTGCCGCATGTTGTTGGATTCTTTCACGTCCCCGTGTCGAGATACTTGATGCAAACGAAAGCCTTTGCAATCCAACCAAGCGGTCGGGGTAGGAACGTCCCCGTTGCCACGAGCATCACCTAAACAAGCCTCCGCCTCCAATCAACAAAATACTTGACTAATTTCAAATACAACAATAAATTGCAATCATTATAAAATTAGATAATCCGAAAACCAAAGAACTTAATACCCAAACACAAAATCAAACACAGGATATTGCCATGGGGAAAACACTGACAGACATGCTCAAAAATAACATCTCTCTCTTTTGGGATGTAGAGTCCGCGTCTCTTGATCCCGAAAAGCACAAGCGTTATATCATACCCAGAGTAATGGATTACGGCACATTGGAAAATGTGAAAGCAACCTTTGCTTTTTATGGCAAGCAAACCATCCTGGAAGTCCTAAGAGAAAGTCCTTATTTAGACAAGAAAACCATTAGCTTCTTCGCCTTCTATTGCGACATCGCTCCTGAGGAGTTTCGCAGTTATAGAAAGCGCAGCAGCTTCAAAACTTGGAAATAGATTATGGAGAAAAACCAGTCTCAGCAGAACTATATTCACTCATACAGCTTTTGATGCAAGACCCATTATTAGAGCCCTTTTATTTAGTTGGCGGCACAGCATTGGCACTTTACTTAGATCATAGAAAATCTATGGTTATCGATCTATTTATAGGCGAAGATTTTGATAGCAGCAAACTTGCAAGTCATTTTCAGAAAACCTATAAGGCAGTGCAAATCGCATGGGAAATAAATACTTTACGAGCTTTCATTGGCGGCATCAAAGTGGAATTAATAAGTCATCAATACCCGCTCCTTAGGGAGATTGAGGTCAAAGATGAGATTCGCCTTGCCTCTCTTAATGATTTAGCCGCATTCAAGCTAAACGCAATATCCGGCAGAGGCAATAGAAAGGACTTTTGGGATTTAGAAGCCCTGTTGAGGCACTTTTCTTTAGCACAATCGAAAAGATATCACTGAGTAAAAGCAATCCATTTAAGCGGTCGGTATGGCAGCGCCCTCGTTGCCACGAGCGTCAGTAAATAGTCTCGGCATTATGCCTATCAAGGGCAGATTTTGTCCTTGATAGGCAAGCCTTTTCCCGATAAATCAATAAATCCTTTTGCTTTATCCGTAAAACACTGCATAATATCTTACAAGATGAACCCATTGCACATAGCAACGCTCATCTTCTTAAATTAACCGCTGCGAGCTGTGCTCATGGCATGAATTTTTTAACACATATAGAATACTCTTATTATGGAACATAAGGCCTTGATAAGAGCATAAATAAATGGAGGTAGCCATGAAACGGCTATTGGTAATACTTGTTGCAGTGCTTGCAGGATTAGTTCTTTTTTCCTGCAAATCAAGCACGAGCCCGGAAGATGACTTTGATATCGATGTTGAACTTGATAGGGATATTTTAGTCGCTTTCAGCAGTTATGACGATTTTGAAGAAACTTTTGCTTCAATCACCGTAAAGGAAGATGTAGATGGAGACGTTTCGCTTAAAGTTAATGGTGTAGAGGCTGAGTTGGATTTTTCATATCCCGCGATGGGCAAAGTGTTTCATTACTTTTATATCGATTATATTGAATTTGGCAGCACTTTTGATTATGAGTTCCAAGTTGGCGACATTCATCATTCCGGCAGCATCAAACATCCCGATAGATACAATGCAAATTTCCCGGAATTTGATATAAACAAGGACTATACTTTTGATTGGACTCTCCGCTCAAACCCTCAATATCAGTTTCTTGATTACGCCTTGGACGGAGAGGCAGGAAATGACTGGAAAGTAGTTTATGACACCGTCACCCTCAAGCCTTCCGCCAGAAGCTACACGCTCAAGAAAAGTATATGGAATTCACTTGATACCGTTGAGTATATGGATTTCTATCTCATTGCAAACAATATGAATAGGCACGGCACGAGAAGCACGGTATATGCTTATTCCGAAGCGTATAAAGAAGAAGATTGGGAAGAGTGGAAAACAAATAAAGAGATAGTTCCCAAGGGGCTTCAGCTCCTCGTGAATAAACATATGAAATAAAAGATACAATTAGAATAATGAAAGGCTCTGCGTTTTGCGGAGCCTTTTTTTGCGAGTAAACATTTGCATAAAGCCTTTGCTTATAGAAAGCATTTGACAATTTTACCCGAGCTTGAAATATTGGGATAGTGGATGTTTCAATTGGTTTAGCTACCGAATATGAAAGTAATATACGGATATATTTATCTTATAAGCCGCTGTTAAGATAAATAAAACAAATAGTTTAAATCATGTGGAGATGACTGTGAAAAAGCTTTTATTACTAACCGCCATCTTGATTGCAGGATTAATTCTTTTTTCCTGTAGCTCAAGCACAAAGCCCGATGAAGACATTGAAGAACATCAAGATTTTGAATTTATCGACAGAGATATTGAAATGTGTATTGTCAAGTATCCCGATGCTGAAATTTCTTCTGCGAACCTCATTGTCAGAAAGGAAAATCATGAAAATGTTATTATTCGAATCGATGGAATAGAATATGAACACTCCTATATCGATGAAGTGGGCGGTGCTGTTTGGTACCACTTCATATTACCTTGTTTTGAAAGTGGCAGCACTGTTCAATATGAGGTGGAAGTTGATGAAACACATTATTCCGGCAGCGTCATAATTCCGGATACCTATGAAAAAGACTTTCCTGAATTTGATGTCACTCAGGATTTAATAATGAATTGGAACATGGCTTCAAATCCAATGCACCAAACTGTTTCATATAATATCCAATTTGTTAATGTGAATGAAGAGGTGGATTTCTTTGGAGAGATCGCACCATCTGCGAGAACTTATACCATACCGAGTAGCCGGTTTTATGAATTTGAAGGTAGTTTGCGTTTTGTATTGGTCCTGACTGCCTTCAATGCGGAATATCATGGGTTAGATTGCTGCGTAAAGGCAGGGACCTCAACTAATTATGTGGCATATAATTATGAAGTTGAATAAGTGAAGGTAAGTTGCCTGACGCAGGACTGATTTGGGCAGGCAACATCTTCTTGCCTGAGAAAGCTCTGCTTTCTTTTCTCCGGTAGGTTAACGCCCTCGTTAACCGAGAAAGCTCTGCTTTCTTCTTTCCTGTATCTTAACGAGGGCATTAAGCAAGCAAAAAACAGGTGCTCTACCTGACTAACACAGCAAATCGTTGAGCAAAACGAGCCTAACCAATTGCTTCCCTATTAGATACAGCTTAGCTTCCGCCTATGATACGCTCATGGCTATGACCATATCATGACCACATCATGACCAGAGTCCAATAAGGAAGCCATGGAAAAGCTCTGTTTTTAAGGTCTGTTTTTTAAGGCTCCAGCTCTATTCTTTCTATCCTGTTTTTATTGAACATCGGCACGATCAGCTCATTTGTAGGCAGGTGATAATAGAAGTCCGCCGCACCCTTATATCCTTTGAGGTCAGTGATAAAGCGGTTTTGTTCCTGCGGGATCTGGATAATCATATCGTCTTCCCAAGAGCCGAAATATATTCTTCCTTTATCGTCGATCGCGATGCCATCCAGCTGTGAATACATGGTATCCATGAAGATATCGACGCTGTGTTCGCGCGTATTGAGGCTGAGAATGGGCGAGTGCTTGGCATTGTTCACTACAAACATTTGCCAGCGCGGGCGATCATAAACTATGCCCTTGGGAGAATCAAAAAGCTCGCTCACCACCCTGTCTTGCCTGCCGCTATTCATATCCAAAACGAATACGCAATTGGCAAGCGAATCCGTGATATAGAGCCGGTTGTTATCCCCAAAAGCGATGTCGTTGAGACCGATAGCGCCATCGATATCATAGCTTTGGATGATCTCTTCATTGGCAATATCCACCACGAGAATGCTTTGAGGATCTGTCACGTAGAGCTTGCCTTGACGCACGATTATCCCTCGCGGCGCCTTGAAAAGCCTGTTTAGAAAGATGCTGTAATTACCCAGCGAGTCCATCGCGGCAATGCTTCCGCTACCCACGTTCGAGATGAGGAAGCGGTTGTTATCAGGATCAAATGCCACGCTTTCGGGCTTATTCAGCGGCCTGAGCGTGTTGCCGCAATTGCGCACGATTATGCCTATGATAATGATTATTACCAGTCCGAGGATTATTCCCATTGTTTTCTTTTTCATGATCTATTTCCTCATGTTCCAGGTGCTGCCTTCGGGGGAGTCTTTGATCTCTATGCCCAGCTCCAAGAGATCGTTGCGAATCTTATCCGCAAGTGCCCAATCTTTACGTTCGCGGGCGTCGTTACGATAGTTTAGCATCATCTCTACCAATGCTTTAGAGAGATCCGGAATCTCCTCGGTGAGGCGCTTTTCGGGATCTTTGAAAAAGCCTAAAGTTCTTCCCAGTTTGAGCAACATTTTCGCCGCATCCTGACGCAAGGGAAGCTCGTTATTTGCGCTGCGAGCAATATTTGCAAGTTCAAATAGAGTGGCGATCGCCTTAGCCGTATTAAAGTCGTCGTTCATGGAATCTTGGAAGCTTTCTTCATGAGCGAAGATCTCCGGTGAGCTCACGGGGTTTTCGTCCAAACTGTCCATACCTATGCCGACTAATGCCTTATAGAAGTTATCCACCGCTTTGTCGGATTCGATAATTAATTCACGATTGAAGTCGATTGGCGAACGGTAGTGCTTTGAAAGGAAGAAAAAGCGGATGGCTTCAGCGTCATATTGCTTGAGTATATCACGTGCAGTAATGAAGTTATCCAGGCTTTTCCATCCGCTTTTTCTTCCTTTCAAAGCACTACCGTTCGCCAATCGACTTCAATCGTGAATTAATTATCGAATCCGACAAAGCGGTGGATAACTTCTATAAG
>DUNQ01000108.1 GCA_012839325.1 Candidatus Cloacimonadota bacterium | reverse complement strand
TTGGAATGTATCCAAGAAGCAAAGGTCGCTTACGTTGCGGGAACATCGTTCTACAGCGACGGCGGCGGACTCAACACCATGCGCCTGAACTTCTCTTACGAAACCTTAGAGAAGAACGAAGAAGGCGTGAAGCGCCTGGCTGAATTCTTTAAGAAACAGCTTGCAAAGTAATTTAATAAAAAAAATCAGATAATACTGGAGGAATAGATGTCCACTAAAGTCATTAGAGACCGTGCGGGCATGATCATTAAAGAGGACGACACTCCGCTAAAAATGGAGGTAGAACTCACGGAGGTGAAAGCCCCCGGAGAGAAGGACTCCCCTGTCTTGATCTACCATAACTGGTGTAAGAAATGCGGCATTTGCGTTGCATTTTGCCCCACCGGTTGTCTTGGACGTAAGGCCGATGGCTCGCCTTTTGTTCAAGCGCCTGAAAAGTGCATTCACTGTGAGACTTGTGATCGTCTCTGCCCCGATTTTGCCATCACAGGGGCGAAGGAGAAATAATGTCGAAGACAGAAAGCAAAACTAAGAAAACCACCAAGAAAGCCGCAGTCAAACCCTCTGCCAAAGCCGAAGTGAAAGCTAAAGCCAAAGCTGAAGAAACAAAGACTCAGCCGGAAAGCAAAATCGCGGAACTGCAACAGGATCGCGAACGCAAAACCGTAATCATGCAGGGTAATGAAGCGGTATCTTATGGTGCACTCGATGCCGGAGTAGATTTCTTTGCCGGCTATCCCATCACACCCTCCACCGAGATTGCCGAAATCCTCGCCGAAGAGCTGCCCAAGCGCGGCGGAGTATATATTCAGATGGAAGACGAAATTGCCTCTATCTGTGCAATCACCGGCGCCTCACTCACCGGCGCAAAAGCTCTCACCGCAACCAGCGGCCCCGGCTTTTCGCTGATGCAGGAAGGAATTGGCTTTGCCAAGATCACCGAAACGCCTTGCGTTGTGGTGAACGTCCAGCGCCTCGGTCCCTCCACGGGCATGCCCACCAGCCCCGCCCAAGGAGATATCATGCAATCCAGATGGGGCTCTCATGGCGATTCTCCCGCCATCGTGCTCTATCCCGATAGCGTTAAAGAATGTTATGAACTCACAATTCGCGCGGTAAACCTCTCCGAGAAATATCGCACCTGTGTGGTATTGCTCCTCGATGAGGTCTTGGGACACATGCGCGAATCTGTCACCTTGCCGGATATGGGCAACGTTCGCATTATCAAGCGCATCAAGCCCACCGTTCCGCCGCATTGGTATAAACACTATGATGAAAATCAGAAGTATCTCTCCCCGCTTGCCAGCTATGGAGAAGGATATCGTTTCCACGTAACCGGACTCACCCACGATCAGCACGGCTTCCCTACAAACAAGAATAACGAAGCCGGCGATATGATGGCTCGCCTGCGTAAGAAGATTTCTTACAATATTCGCGACCTCGTTCAGATCGAGAGTTATATGATGGACGATGCCGATATCGCAATCTTTGCCGCGGGAATAGTTGCTCGCTCTGCAAAGGCGGCGATTGCCATGGCTCGCTATGAAGGCATCAAAGTGGGTCTCTTGCGCCCGCTCACGATCTGGCCCTTCCCGGATGTGGCAGTTCGTAAGATGCTGCTGGATGTAGATACAGTCATCGTTCCTGAGCTTAACCAAGGTCAGATGATAAACGAGATTCGCAGGCTCACCAAAGATAAGAGCGAAAGCGATGTGATTGCCCTCCAAAAAGTAAATGGAGAGCTGATCTCGCCCGCTGAAATCCTGCAGAAGATCAAGGAGGCAATCTAAATGGCAAATATCCCTCTTAAAGTAGTACACCAATATCTGAGACACGATAAAAAGTTCCCTCATGTATGGTGTGCCGGATGTTCAAACGGCATCATCTTGGGTGCTGTGGTCCGTGCTATCGCCTCCATGGAACTCAATCGCGACGACATCGTGATGGTCTCGGGAATAGGCTGCTCATCTCGCATGCCTGTTTATATAGACCTAAATACAATGCACACTCTGCATGGGCGCGCAATCGCTTATGCCACGGGTGTGAAGATGTATAAGCCACACATGAAAGTAATCGTGATCACCGGTGATGGAGACTGCACGGCTATCGGAGGCAACCACCTCATTCACGCCGCACGCAGAAACCTCGATCTCAGCGTGATCTTAGTAAATAATAATATCTATGGTATGACAGGCGGACAGTGTTCGCCCACCACCCCCCATCAAGCCTTGGCAACCACGGCTCCTTTTGGAAACATAGAGCCCGAATTTGATATCTGCAAACTGGCGATAGGCGCCGGAGCAACACACGTTGCCCGAACCACCGCCTTCCACGTTACCGAAATGCAGAGATATTTCCAGGCAGCTCTTGAACATGACGGCTTTTCGCTAATCGAAGTGGTAGCAGCTTGTCCCGTGATCTATGGCAGGCTAAATAAGAAAGGCGGTGCGCCGCAGATGATGAAAGAATTTCGCGACAATTCTGTCCCGCTCACGGCGGTTGACAAACTCCCGCCCGAAAAGGTGGAAGGAAAGATTATCCGCGGGGTTCTCCATCAGGAAACGCGCCCGGAATTCACCAAATCTTATGCCGATTTGCTCGAGAGAGTTCAAACAATGGGAGATAAATAATGAAATTTCCAAAGAATTATGAAGTGCGTCTCTCCGGAAGCGGCGGACAAGGGCTGATCCTTGCCGGGATTATCCTTGCTCGTGCTGCCGTTTTGGATGGACACAACGTCACCCAAACCCAGAGCTATGGCCCCGAATCACGAGGTGGATATTCTCGCGCGGATGTAATCATCAGCGATCAAGATATCTATTTCCCCGAAGCGATCAATTTCAACTGCCTCTTGGCATTAACCCAGGAAGCATGCGATAAATATCTCTTTGATCTGCGTGATAGCGGAGTGCTCATTATCGATACCACCTATGTCAAAAATCTCGCACTTGCTGCGGAAAATACCTATGAATTGCCCTTCACGGATATCACCGTGAACGAGCTGGGAAATCCCATCACGACCAATATCGTGTCGCTTTCCTTCCTCGTGAAAGTAACCGGAATAGTAAGCGATGAAGCGCTGGAAACTTCCATCCGTGAATCTGTGAGACCCGCATTCGTAGAGATCAATATGAAGGCTATGAAATTGGGCTTCAAATTGGCAAAGGAATATAAGATTTAGGAGCCGAAGATGATTAAACATATCAGTCATATCGGAATCGCAGTAAAAGACCTCGATGAAGGAATAGCCTTCTATGAGAAACTGGGACTTACCCTCGAAGGTGTGGAAGAAGTGCCCTCACAAAAAGTGAAAGTTGCTTTCTTCCCCGTGGGAGATACGCGCATCGAGTTGCTTGCCGCAACCGCGGATGACAGCCCCATCGCGAAGTTCATCGAAAAAAGAGGCGAAGGAATTCAACACATCGCCTTTGCCGTGGACGATCTTCCCGAAGCGCTTGAGTATAGCGAAGAACAGGGAATCAGACTCATAGATAAAGAGCCGCGTCCGGGTGCGCATAAGGCAGATATCGCCTTCTTGCATCCCAGATCAACCGGCGGTGTGCTCATCGAGCTCTGTAAAGAAAAC
>DUNQ01000107.1 GCA_012839325.1 Candidatus Cloacimonadota bacterium | reverse complement strand
TCTGTAAACACCTTGTCATCTCTTACGGATGATGAGCCGAGATTGGCAAGATGCGGGGTTCTTGGAAACTTATGCATTTGATTCCCCTGTATCTTTATATCCGAGATTCTCGCCTTGGAATACCTGCAGTTCGCAGTATATTGCTGAGCGCACCTTTTAAATTACCAAGCATATCATCAATTATCTTCTGTATTTTCCATTTATCCATCTCAAATGTTCGCATAACTACTCCTAAAGTCCATCACTAAGCCCTTACAAAGGTCACCTCAAACCCTCTACATTTCCTATAAACCTGATTCCTATTCTCAATAGCAAAAGCATCCCTATGATCAAAAGGCTGAAACACATCCAAGCCTCTTCCCAAGACTATCTTCCAGCCATTATCGCTTAGGATATATCTATCGTGTATTGCGTTATCTATCTCATAAGTGAAGGTGATACCCAGCTTTGCCGCCGAGCTTTCCACCTGATTATAATAATCTTCTTGGCTGGAATCCATATATTCACTTTCTTTTGTGATCAGATGCAGTTGCAGTTCATCCGCATCGGTTTTAAGATCTGCCAACATCTCCACAAACTCCATGAGATTTCTAACTTGATAAAACGCGCTGACATAAGGATCTTTGAGTTCAATGCGATTTGATCCCATCAGATATTTTGCAAAGAGCTTTTCATAAGACACACCAGATTGATTTTCGGCGATAACGATATTGCCTGGCTTAAGCTCAGGCTTGGCTTCGCTCTCTTTCTTCTCAGGCACCGCAGTCTCTACTTCCATATCTTCAATGAAGTTCAGCTGTTCACTATCCTCATCATAATCACCCTGATAATAATACTTTGGATATTGCATTTCTTCCACGGTTCTCACAAAATGCAATTTATCATCACGGTCTGTATATGCAAAGCGCACAGGCTCATAAGTATCATCTATGCGCATGAGCTGATCTTTTACGCGCTTTCTATTTTCAATCGAGAAATCAAGCAATTCTTTGATATCTTCTTTTGAAGCCACTTTATGCGGATAGATGATCTTCATCAAACCGGAGAAAGTCTTTTGTATTCCATCTCTATCTCTGGTGGAAATATCCGAAACAAGATCAAAGTGCTCTCTATAGAGATCCGAGAAATCATAATTACGGAAACTGCGCAAGACTTCCGCCAGATAGTCCACCACAAAGCCAAAGCCTTCAGAAAACATTTCGCCGCGAATGATTGGCACTTCCCAGCCCGGCAAATAGCCATGAAGCCTATCCAGATATGCCGAGTCGTAATACTGAGCCGGAAGCTCTTCAAAGAGATTGCTATATTTGAGCATATATGGCACATTGTGCTTAGTATTCCCCACGAATGTCATGGAAGCCTCGGCGCCTAAGGTTTCAATCCCTCGCGAAAAATTCTTATTTGCCATATAGTTTTTCATGATATCCACCAATGCCCTATCTGCCTTCTTACTCCTGCCTGCAAATTCATCAAAAGCCACAACATCCCAAAAGCCCACCAAACCTATTCTGCCCGTATTGTTATTTACAAAGAGTTTGGGAACGGTCACCTCTCCACCGGAGATCAAGATGCCATGCGGTGAAAACTCTGAATAGATATGCGACTTACCCGTTCCTTTGGGACCCAGTTCAATCAGATTGTAGTTCCTTTCACAATATGGCACCAATCTCGTTAGCTGTATCAGTTTCAGCCTGCGACTCATCAGCTCAGGATTGAAGCCAATGCTCTGAATAAGAAGATCAATCCACTCTTCATCACTGAACATGGCTCTTTTTTCCAAATACTCATCCATATTAAAATGCGAAAGCTGTATCGGCTTTACCGCATTCAGATACCAAGGACTCTTATCTTTTTCTTCGCTATGATAGTATTCCAGATCAGCAATGCACCACACCCCGCTCACCATGAGCTTTTGATGCGTCTTAACTATATCCGAACTCACTTCCACCCGTGAGATTCCCATATTGGCAAAACTGGCTTGATAACAGTCTTTTTTCTCGTTCAAGACCACGGAAACCTTATCTATCACCTTGCTTACTCTGGATTCTTTTACCATAAACTTGGTAAGCTCGGATTCTCGCCTATGCACATAATGCTTTTCAAGGATGCTTTTCACCGTGTTTATTCCCTCTTGTATCTCTGCCTCGTCCGAGGTTGCGCAATATTGTCCCAATAGATATTCCAATACATAAGTAGGAACTATTGCATTGCCCTTCACGGTTTTAACTAAATCTTTTCTTACTACAAATCCCGCAAAGTGTTCGTTTATCTTGTCATCTAATCTACTCATCACATCCTCTTTAGTCTCTTTGTTTAAATATCAAAGTCAGAGCTAAAAGCCCTTCTTAGTACATAAGTTTCACTCTTATAAATCTGATATTGATTTGTGCCTGCAATTGGCTTTTGTAGCTTAAATATCACATCTTGATTATTTGCATCGTCCGCATTTGCAGAAAGCACCAAAGAACAAAGCTGTTCCCTCTCCCATGCATTTTCAGAATCAAAATCAAAGACCATCTTCTTCTCATCGGAAATCAATTCACCGCTCTGAGTGTATATCCCCGCAATCAGGGTAATACCTTGCATCTTATCACTCACAGGCTCACGCTGGAATAGCTTCACCACCATCTGCCCCGTGCTGATCACTCTGCCGCTGGCGGTAAGAATATCCACATCCACAAAGCTCACATCGCTTTCACGCTTTTTATTTACGTGTATGATTGGCACGACAATCTCTTGCAAAGAGGCGCCGCCATGAACGTATCTGCTTCCCGATCCCTGCTTTCTCATTCTCTGATTTCCCGGCGGGATCATTGCTTCAATCTCGCCGGATAGCCCCAACTCAGCAGCAGTAAAGTGCATCATCGGCTTCGAGCTTTTCAGGTTCTTGCCCAAAACGAAGCGTCTTTGCTTATAGTATTGCTCTCCCTCAAAATCACTTTCGCTGAGGAAATCGCTTTCTGCCAAAGCCTGATGCTGATATAAGAATCCATGATCAGCCGTGATGATGATATTATTTGCATTCCCGGCAGTAAGCTTACGCAGGAGTTCAATTATCTCTTTTTGAGCATGATCGACCGCCTCAAACACCTCGCCTTCGCTCGTCAGATTATCGCCTATTGCATCAATTTTATTGTGATATACATAAACCACATCATAATCACGATATAAGTTCCTGCTTTCAATGGAGCCCATGGCAAGCACCTCAGCGGCTTTCAAAACCAATGCCTTACCGTGAGTCTCATCCTCCAATATCTTGCACCTATTCTCGCTTCCTTGGCTGCTGACGCCATCCACCATCACCGAGCCATCCTCGTAAATACTGAGCTCCCTATTCGGCAAAAGAGCCGCCATTCCCAATTGAGTATAACTCGGCAACATCCCCAGTTGTGCTTCCAGCTTCGCTTCATACCTATCTTCTTGGCGTATCATGCTCACCAATTCATGTGCAGCCTCATAACGCAAACCATCACTTATGATAACAAAGATCCTCTTTCCGCTCTGCGGATATTGAGCTATCTCTCTTTGCCAAAATGCACTTTGCCTCGGCATTATTCCCGATTTATATTCACTAATTCCCCTTATCTTTTCTGAGAAATTGATAGAAAGCGGGAACAGATAGCCGTTCATATATCTATTTTCTATATCATCATAAAGCTTTTTGAGCAAGGTGTGATGCCTTGCCTTCTGATAGTTGAAGATGAATTTCCTGTATGCATAGTCAATACCATAATACAAGGTCATATATCCCTGTAAACCATCATCAAATGAATCCATACTGAGATCTACGGTATTCAACATATAGCGTATATAAGCCCCATATACAATCACGTGATATTCATGGCTATAATCCTTATACCAATAGCTACTCTCTCTTTTGCGGCGCACTGCATCTATATCTAAAAAATCCATTGTCATTTCATCCAATGCGCGCACCATATCGCTTAAGATCTTCCTCTCTATATCTTCAAAATAGTCTATTTCCAAGAGATCGTCTATGTCCCTGAGCGCAAGATCATCGCTGATATTTAGCCAATCGCCGCATATATCAGACCAAGATCTAAAGTCATCAAGATAGCGAACATCATTTTTGAACCTATTGAGCAGGTATATTGCATTATGATTCAAAGTATGCTCCATCTCAACTTCTATATTATATGCAGATTCAAAAAGCTTGTAAGCAAGGTCTTTGATTCCGGGATCTTCCGCACTATATCCTAAGAGGTTTTGCATTTGCTCCCAAAACCAATCACCCATTCCCGAATTTCTGATAAGCTTGTATTTCTCATCGGAACCCCTGGCAAGCTCTACCAAGAGGGATATGACCACATCTTCCCAAGCGGAATCAGATTTACAGAATACCGCAAGCATCATCCACTTAGTCTTTTCAAAGCTCTGCGTTCCATCGTGTATCTTTCTCAGCGCACTAATTCGCTGGGCGGAATTGAAGAAATAATAATATTCTTTCACCAAATCCAAATAGCTCCTATCCCAGCCCATATCCATTAGAACAAGCGAAGCTTTATCAATCGAAACCTCTGCATTGGATAACAGCAGATCGGCTAACCAATTTTCATGAAGCTCTGGCTTAGCAAATGGTGAGTAAATCAAAAACTTAGTCTTTGGCTCTTCTATCAAAACCCTATACTTGATCGCAAATTCATTATTTTCCACTATGATGAGGCTAACTCCCGGCAAATCTATCGTCTCAATATCAATCCTATAGCCGGCGTCGCTATCATACCAAAAAACAATACGCTTCTCTTCAAAATGCTTCTTAATTATATTCTCTATCTTTTTCATAACATCACCTTTTTGTTCGCTCCGCGAAAGGTTTTAGCTTATAGGTTTTAGGTTTTAGAGCTTCGCTGCTGT
>DUNQ01000106.1 GCA_012839325.1 Candidatus Cloacimonadota bacterium | reverse complement strand
TGTATGTTTTTCCATTATCTTTTTGACGAATAAAAAGTCTCTTTCTAATATTATATCAGGTCGAATTAGGGGGATACTTATAACCTTTACTAACCATTTTATGAATATTTCATATCCCCTCATTTTAAAGGGGGATATTATCATCTGAAAGGCAGATTAGTTGATGCGCATGCAATGAGCAAGGAATGCGCCTTGCGCATAAGCTAAGCAAGAAGGAATACTGCCGCTCGTGGCAAAGGGGACGTTCCCAAACCGATAAAAGAGGAACACGGCAACGCACAATAGAAAAAGCCCTCTCCGACTCATCGCAAGAGGGCTTTTTGAGGGGTTAGCAGGATTATCTTATCTTAATCAATTTCTTTGTCCTAAAAGCCGAATCCTGTCCCGCTCTGAGGAAATACACCGAAGCAGGCAGCTCCTTTCCGCTTTCATCTCTTCCATCCCAGCTAAAGCTCGCTCCGGAAGGCAGGTTGAAACCTCTCACCTTCTGTCCTCTGAGGTTAAAGATCTCAATCTTTATTTCTCCGCCGGCCTTGGATTCACCAAAGATGTTTACATTCCCGGCAAAGGGTTGAGGATAGATGCTGACATCTATAGGCGAGACAGCAGGCGCCGTGAGATCCTCATTATCAGTAAGCATTGTATAGCCCACTTCCGCAAGAAAACTATCCGTATACTCCCCATCATGATATTGCTCGCCAAGCTCTTCTATCATATTGCCGTGAGCATCATAGCTATATGTATCACGGTAATAATGTGTCCAGCTCTTGGCTGAAGAATTATATTCATCATCTACAAAGCGATAGTATTTTTTAGCGGTCTTGAAAAGCTCGGCATCATAATCATAGATATTTTTATCATAAGCTCTCCAGATATCACCATCCCAATACGATTCGGTGTATTCCGTCACCATGCCATACATCATCTCTCCTTCCATGAGCATGAGCATCACTATGTTATCGGTGAGATATCTGATAAAATCAATCGCAGTGGAAGTATCTTGAGCGTGATAGGCAAAGGTGAACTTGGTATCCGGCTGCCAATTCACTCCATCGTAAGAGGAAATAACAGTTTGACTCCGCATCCTATTTTGGCTATCCAGTTCGATTTCTACTTGTTGATATTCGATCCAGTCGCCATCTTGGAAGAAAACATAAATATCCATATCGTAATCGGAAAAATATTCTATTTCAATCCTATTCAGCACTTCACCATCACCATCAAAGGCTGTGATCATTTCATACTTTGTAAGGCGATCCTGGGCGTCGTATTCCACGGTTCCGCTCATTAGCGGGATTAATTCATCGTCGTCTGCTACAAATCCTATTACAAATTCCGTGCAAAGCTGACTTGTATTATATTCAAAATCTCCGCGGAGCGCAGGAATCCACTCTCCTTCTATATCAAGATAGTTATAGACATGCTTTATCCGCGGTCTGCTTCCTTGATAGGGCAGATATTCATAGGTGACCTTATCTACTTGTATCCATTCTGACTCCCCAACATCTTTTTGAAACAAATCGATGGACTGAGGAACGTGTATGGTCTGACTTAGGAAGCTCGGATTTAGCTTAAGAGTCACCGGCGACTTCAAGCCAAATACTGCCCCAAAGACCATTATGGGCAAGAGAAGCGAGAAAACTATAGTAATCATCTTTTTCATGACATACTCCTTTTGTTTAAGGTTGTTTCAAAGCTTGGAGTAATCTCATACTCCTTTGTTTTGATTTATGGCAAAATCTTCTTTGGAATATTCGCCGAATTTGATGACGCTCGCCGCGATGAGGATATTCCGAAACCGGCTGCGCCGCTTATTTACTTTGTAAACTTTAAACATAATATCGCCCATAACTGAACATAAGTCAAGTTTTATATTTTAATCGTCTGAATTAAATGGATATAACTATAGTAAATTGAGCATGGGAACCACGGTGATGGAGCTAATCATATTTACCGGGCTGGAGTGCTTTTGCAGGGCGGTGAATCTATGAAGCGCGTCAGCTTATTTATAAAACCCTGCCCATGGCAAAGCTGAGAATCATCTCCTTGATTTCCAAGGCGCGCTGCCTATTGTGTGCATCCTGCGTGAAAGACACGGGATAGCAAGATACTTCTATGAGAACAGCCCAGTGCTCGCCGCTTCTTTTTGCTTCAATCGCAACTTCCACGGGGTGATTGTTCGTGAGCCAACGCCTCTTTTCGCGGGCGCTATAGATGAAACCATCTTCAAGAACTTCCTTGCGCTTGTTCTTGAAATCCATATATTCCACGGCTTTACGTGCCGCTGTTTCCAAATCCGCCTTCTCGCCCTCAAATCTGAATCCGGTGTATGCAGTTTTTGCCATTATTAGCTCCTTTTATTTTGTTTCAAATTTCTTAGCCGGGATGATGCTGTCAATCTCTTTGTGCGCAAGGCTTTTTCCCCTCTCTTGCTTATTGCTTTCAGGTGGAGATACGCTCATGATGTGCTCATGGCCATGACCATATCATGACCACATCTATATCAGAACCCAATAGGGAAGCAGTGGGCTGTAAGGTGGCTAAATATTGGCAATAAAAGAAATTAAACTCAGGTCTGCCATAGTCAATAGTTTACAAGCTCAAAAAAGCTCATGAAAAGATTGAGCTTGACTAAATTTTGAAATATATCCATGTTGCAAGTGATTTAAAATTTAAAATTCAAAGAGGTGTGCCTTGAGAAACAAAATTTGGTTTATTGTTTTAATTCTTTTATGCTTATGCGCTTGCAAGCCGAATAGCAGCGCCATCACAACTGCGGTAAAAGAAAACATCATGGAAAGCATCCCGGCATCTTGGGCGGGAAGTTTATTGGGTGGAAAAGCCACAAGTGTTGAAAGTATCAGCGTCTTACAAATCGGCAAATATAACAAAGATTTTGGTTACTACCCCGTCAAAGTGCGCTGCATCGGCAAAGGAGAGGCAAACACGCTTTTTGGAACAGAGCCGGTGGATTTCGACAAAGAAGGCGATTTCCAGGTATATAAGGACGACTATGGGAAGTGGAAAGCGAGTTATGCGGGGGTGTTTTAAGCACCTTTAGCCCGCTTTAAATCCTTTGTTGTGTTTTAGGGGCGGCTTATATACTCAGCCGCGCTCAAGAAATGTTGATTATCAGCGGTAAAGTCTCCGCGCCGAGATCAATATATCATATCAATCCGAAAGAAATAAACTAATCCCTTCCAGATTCATGAGATTGATCCTGTGCGCAAATAAAAAACCTCTGTAGCGCAGAACGTGGGGAGAGGAAAAATCGATGTGATATACGTTCCAAGTTAAGGGAAACATGAGCAAATCCTTAAAGTGGAATCTGCGATAATCCTCAAAACGGATATAACCATTGCCAACATAGATGTTTGAGATAACCCTATTTAGATATAAAAGCTTGATTTTTTCTATTATCTGCTGCATCTCTATCGTATAATCCGAGGCAAGCTCTCTCTTGGAAAGAAAGCCCGTGGTGCTGCGACTGATCTTGTTTTTTGAAATCGCATAACGAAGTGTCCAGATCAATGTAATCGGCACTAAGCTGATCAGAATGGCAATAAAAATATTAAATATCATGAGATATCTCCCTTTGATGTTTTGTGGTTTATCTCAAAGCTTGGCTGAATCACCGGTCTTTGAAATCCTGAAATATTGTGAGGGTATGGCTTGCGCATCCCTCGTTGATGTTGATTTTTCATAACGCTAAGGTTAGGCGCATTGTTCATTGCTTGTGTTTTTGTGTCAAGGATAGATTTTTTGATATAATCTCGGCTTTACCCCGCTTCCCAATCTACTCTAAAAAGATTTATTTATATGCCTAAACCTTCATTTCTTTTACAAATAGAGTTCTGATAAAAAACAAGCGCTACATTTAGCTTGACAAAAAGGGCGCCCTCCTAAAGCTTGTTGCAAATGATTCTCAATAAGGATTAAACATGAAGGATTTCGAAAGTAAGTTCAAAGGATTTCTCGCAGAGAAAAAGCTCAAATTGACGCGTAGCAGAAGCCTCATCTTGGAGGCTGTGTTTGCTATGCAGGGTCATTTTGATGCCGAAATGCTATATGATCGCCTAAAAGATGAAAGTGTCTCCATGGCGACCGTATATCGCACCCTGCCGCTACTTATGGAAGCGGGCTTGATCCGGCTTGCCATCCGCATGGAAGGGCGAGATAGATTTGAGCGAACTTTTGGACATCCGCAACATGTACATTGGATATGTGAAAATTGCCAAGCGGTATTAGAATCCGGTCTGGGCTCGCTCAAGTCTATGCTTCACAAAGAAGCTAAAGCCTTGAAATTTGGGATAGATCAGATAAACATCACCGTTGGCGGATTATGTTGGAAGTGCAGGATAAATGAAAATGACTCGCAATAGCAAACCAGTTATCGCCTTAGCGGGCAACCCGAACACAGGTAAGACAACCCTGTTTAATGCGCTTACGGGCTCAAGGCAGACCGTGGGCAATTGGCCGGGTGTCACCGTAGAACATAAAAGCGGTAGTTTTAGCCATAATGGCATAGACTACGAAATTATAGATTTACCGGGGATATATTCTCTTAGCGGAGGCACCCCGGATGAGCTTGTGGCTCGCAATTTCATCTTAAATGAAAAACCTGATCTTATCATAAATATAGTGGATGCCTCGAATCTTGAGCGCAACCTATATCTCACCATACAGCTTATGGAGTTGGGCGCACCGATACTCATGTGCCTTTCCATGACTGATATCGCCGAGCGTAACGGGCTCACCATTGATCTGGAACACCTCAGTTCCCACACGGGTTTTGAGGCAATATCCATGGTATTGAATAAACGCTTTGATGCCAAAGTTCTCTTCGATAAAGTGGAAGAGAATCTTAAAAATCCTCCCGTTCCTCAGCAAGTGACTTATGATCATATAATTGAAGAGCAATTAGACGAACTCTGGCAAGAGCTCTTAAAAGAAGATAAATTCAGTGATTCTTTTCACGATAAATCAAAGACGGAAGAGGTTTATTCAAACCTGCAAAAGACGCGCTGGCAGGCGCTCAAGCTCTTGGAAAAGGATCAGGAATATACTCTGCAATTGGGCGAAGAAGATCTAAATAAACTTGAAGAACGCATTGCCGTGATTGAAAAGCATCGCGGACAAGACGTTCAAAATGCCATCGCGGATAGTCGCTATGGATACATTCGCGGTCTGGCAGCAGATGTGGTAAAACGCGGACGTCCCGATAACTGGACATTCTCGGATGCAATAGATAAGGTCTTGCTTTCCGGCTACCTCGGCTTGCCTATCTTCTTCTTTGTAATGTATTTGGTATTCCTTATGG
Source organism: Candidatus Cloacimonadota bacterium (assembly GCA_012839325.1). Lineage (GTDB taxonomy): Bacteria > Cloacimonadota > Cloacimonadia > Cloacimonadales > Cloacimonadaceae > UBA5456. The sequence goes on along the minus strand of DUNQ01000106.1, from coordinate 2,770 downwards.
CGGTAACATTGTCCGAGCCCATCATGGATTTCATAGAAGGTGGTTTGCTCTGGCTTTTCGGGGATCAACTCGCCGGATTGCTCAGCAGTATAGGCGCGCCGGATTGGCTGAATTTCCTCGTTAGCGATGCAATCGGCGGCGGTATTGCTACGATCGGCTCTTTCATCCCGCCCATCTTTTTCATCTATATATCGCTCTCCATCTTGGAGGATAGCGGTTATATGGCGCGCGCTGCTTTCATTGCAGATAAATTTATGCGTCGCATAGGTTTGCCGGGCAAGGCATTCATCCCGCTTTTGGTGGGCTTTGGTTGCACGGTCCCTGCCATCATGGCAACGCGCACCTTGGAAAGCCCCAGAGACCGTGTTTTTGCCTCGCTGCTCACTCCATTTATGAGCTGTGGTGCAAAGCTGCCCGTATATACATTTTTGGCGATGATCTTCTTCCCGCGTCATGCCGGACTGGTGATCTTCGCTTTATATTTCTTTGGAATTGTGATGGCGATGCTCACGGGGTTGCTCTTAAAAAAGACCATATTCAAGAGCGAGCCCGGAAACTTTGTGATGGAGCTTCCGCCATACCACTTCCCCACCTTCAATGGCATCATGCTGCATACTTGGTTTAGGCTAAAGGATTTCATCCTGCGTGCCGGTAAAACCATTCTCATCGTGATTGTGGTAATCAATATCCTCAGCGTGATCCATATCCCGAATATCTTTAGTCCCCAAAAAGAAAAGGTCAGCGTTTTGGAAGTTGGCGGACATGCGCTTACTCCCATATTAAAACCCATGGGGATAGAAAGTGAAAACTGGCCGGCATCGGTCGCTTTGATCACGGGTCTTTTTGCCAAAGAGGCGATAGTGGGAACCCTGCAAAGCCTCTATTCCGGCGAAAAACTGAGCATGGATTTTGATGAAGATGAAGAGACTCCGGACACCGTGAAAGATAACATCAAGGTTAGATTTGGCGGCTGGGCTTCGGCTATGGCGTTCCTGATCTTCATCGTGCTATATTCGCCGTGTATGGCAGCGCTTACCATGCTGTTTCAAGAGCATGGCGCAAAGTGGACAATCTTTAGCTTTGTCTATCTGAATATCTTGGCTTGGCTGATCTCCACGGTCTTCTATCAGATCGCGGTCTTCACCTCCCAGAGCTATTTTTGGCTGGGCTTGGCTCTTGTCAGCTTTATAATCATCTTTGTGAATTTAAAAATAATAGGAAATAGACATGAACAGAAATCGCAGATTTAGACCCTTTGGCAGGGGGCTCAACCCCTTCGGCAGAGGATTTAGAAGACGCAGGCAGGTTTGTGCTTGCCCTCGCGGACAATGTATTCCCATGAGTGATGTCACCGAAGGAAACGAAGGCGTAGTCACCTGTAATGACGACCTGAGAACCATAGAACGCGGCATATATAGCGGCGCAAAAATCTCCATCTTTCGCAATGAAAAGGATGAGCCGAATATAATCGTTGCCGTGGGAGATGCACGCTATGTCTTAGACCGTAGGATTGCTGAGACCATTCGCGTGATGGTGAGTTAAGTTTAGGAAATAAACAGGATAAATATATCGAGTAGGGTGATGCTGGGTAATTAGGCCAGCATCATCCCCCTCACAGAATCCTACATACGGGTCTCATATAGGGCTCATGATAATCTTTGCAAGGTTTAACATAGTTAAATATAAATACCGGTCTTAATATCATTCAAATCAAATAACTTCCTTCTCCTTATCTTATAATAGTAAATTTCTTAGTGATAGCATGCTTGCCGGTCTTTGCTCTGCATAGATACAAACCCGATGGATAATTGGAAAGATTGACCGTCTTTACCAATTCATGAGACGATATGCTGCTAATTTCTAATTGATGTATAGCTTGCCCCTTGATATTGAAAATTTCGATTGTTATGGGCTTTCCTATACTCTTTTCCAATCCCGTCAGCGAAATCGTGATCTCATCATTAGTCCGCAGAGGATTGGGACTCAGGCTTAAAAACAGTTGGTCTTTCACCGGTGGAGCAATGAGGTCATGATTAGATACCAAATCAGGATTACCTGCATAAATAAACACATAACCGCGGAAATCATGATGTGGCCATGCTCCCTCCTCACGCGGTGCAGAAATCGCAATGTCATCACATCCATCACCATTAAAATCACCTACTGCAACATCAAAACCATAGTTTTCCAATGTATTCACTTTCTGCCAATCTGCAAATCCATCCATATTTTCTGAACCTAACCAGACTGCAAACCTACGCCCCTGATAAGTGGCTGCGATTACGTCACTGAAACCATCACCATTAAAGTCTCCATGCTTCACGCCACGCATCTTTGCATTTCCAAAATATTTCGGATTAAGGCTGACATTCGGCTCCGGTGTAATGCCGGCATCAGACCCAAGCCAAACATTCAAACCACGACTGTCAGAGTATCCTAAGAAATCGTCGAATCCATCATTGTTTAAGTCTCCAAGTGCTATGCATTTTCTCGTAATGGAAACGGGAGTATCGACCAAAAGTGTATAATCATCAAACACTCTGCTGCTATTTCCATAATATATTCTGATGGTGGAATATCGTATGACCCCCTGCTCCTCACCAAGATATCCTATGGAAAAATCATCATATCCATCGCCGTTTATGTCTCCGATTCCAATAATTGATCCGTCAGGAGATCCGGTTCGAAAGTCTAAACTAAGTATGTTTTGCCGGGTAAAAGATCCTCCCCACATGATATCGAAATAAGTATAGCGGTCTATATGGTAGCA
>DUNQ01000105.1 GCA_012839325.1 Candidatus Cloacimonadota bacterium | reverse complement strand
TCACCGTGCAGAGGATATTCAATCCTATCAGGGCTTGATAAATCGCTTGTTCCACCAAAGTAAAACCGATATCTAACACTTCCGGGAATATCTGGGTTTCTATCCCCAATAATGAGATCGTCAAATCCATCTCCATTTATATCGCCAGGACTTCTGATTGAGCTAATAATTCTCTGCTCACCTTCGGGATAATCACCCTCTAAAGTAATGGCAGGCTCTGAGGCGGAACTAAAACCGGGACCACCATAATAGATGTAAACTTTGCCACGGGACGCGCTTTGCTGGTACTGATAGCCATAAGCCATAGAATATACTACTAAATCATCATAGCCATCATGGTTAAAGTCTAAGCTCATTATGCTGTAACCAAAATAAGACATGTTATGCTCACCTTGCAATTGCGCCAGCAGAGGCATGTCGTTTAGAGCATGGATGACACATATAGGCGTAATAATTAAAATGAAAGCTAAAACAATTTTTCTCGGAACCATCATTCCTCCTAAGTTGATCCTTAGTTTGTTGTTAAGTCTCAAGGGTTGGTGTAAATTCCAACATCTTTTTATAAAGTTTTGCAAGAACATCCTTATGCTCTTTGCCATATCATTTTTCAATTGAAGATCAATGAACACGATATTAATCGGCACTGTTTTCAGGTCAAGTGCTTTCATTTTATTCTCATTCGTTGGGCTCTCTTTATTATAGTGTCGAAAACGCGAAAATTGAGAAGATGAAAAGGGCAGAGAGTTTATGCTCCCTGCCCTTTTTTCTGTGTCTTATAGATTTATTCTTCTGTGATGGCGCTTTTTTCCGGAACCATGATCACGGTTAGTTTGTTCTTGCCAAAGTTGAGATATTTCTTTGCAGCTCTTACTACCGTTCTTTTGTTTATTTTGTCATAGCGTTTTTGCATATTGAGGAAGCCGTCGATCTTTTTACGATCTAAGACGTTGTTTATTATGTTGGCTTGCCAATAGCGATTTTGGGAGATATTTTCCTCATAACGTTTTTTGAGAACCAGCTTTGCAGAATCCACATAGCTTTGGTCAAAATCGCCTTTGCGCACGCACTCTATGGTTTCAAATAGTGCTTCATTCAGCTCGTCCACATTTTCGGGAGAACATGCCATATAGATGGTAATTTCATATTCTTCCTTGGGATGCTGACTATAGCTTTGCCAGGCTTGCACTACATAAACCCCGCCCAGCTCTTCACGAATGTTTTCTCTGAGTTTTTCGTTTAGCACCGTGAGCATGGCATCAATTCTGCTGCGGTTCTTATCGTTTTGGCGAATCCTGCCATTGGTCATGTGGGCAACTTGTGCACTTTCGCTGGCGCCTTTGCTGAAGCGAACCTCATGTTTTCCTTTGAATTTGCGGATCTTGGCATCCACTATCTTATCTTTGCGCCTTACTTTGGGCAGGCTGGCAAGATAGGTTTCCACATATTCTTCCATGAGTTCTTCGTCAAAATTTCCCACAAAGAAAAATCTGAAGTCGCTGAAATCTGCAAACCTGTCGTTGTAGATATCTTGCAGATCTTCCAAGGTGAGAGCGTCTAATTTATCCACATCAATTGAGCCCGACATGGGATGGTGGCATTCGCTATGTTCGTTTAATGAGTTAAAAAAGGCTCTTTCGGGGTTTGAAGCCAGATTCTCGTAGAAGGGGCGATTGCGATTGATAAAGGAATTCAGGCTCTTTTGATCGAAACGAGCATTGGTGGCATATTCATGCGCGAGTTCAAACATAAATTCGAGGTCTTTGGGCGAGGCTTGTCCGCTCATTCCCTCAAAATTTCTGCTCACATAAGGTAATACGTTGGCAATCTTTCCTGTGCGAATGCGGCCGAGCTCGGTGCTGTCAAATTCACCCACGCCACTGCTTGACAAATAGTCTTCCAAGAGTCTGGCAGTGTAAGTTTTATCTGCATCATAGCGGGTATATCCGCCGGGACTCTGTGCCCTGAAAAGGATTTCGTCTTTCTTAAAATCTGTCTTTTTGAGATATACTTTGGCGCCGTTGGAAAGCGTCCACTCTTCTATTCCGCTCTTTTTACGGGTCTTGCGTTTAACGATCTTGCCGGGTTCGGGCTTTTCTTCCATCAAATCTTGCACTACTTCTTTATCTTCATAAGGCTCGATTTCGGTGTCCAAAACTTCGCTATATACCGCAAGAAGCTGCTCTTCGGTGGGATGCGTGATATCCACGCCTTCATTGGCGGTGTAGGTGATGGTGAGGTTTTCCTCGGTGATAAGTTCATCCACGAGTCTATTGATATAATCAAGATTTACCATACCCATCATCAGTAGTCCGAGGTCTAAGCTTTGCTGGGGGCTCATGATGGTGTCGTCGCCGGAAAGTCCGCTGAAAATCTGCCAGGTTATGGCAGAAGATTCGCGGGTGCTGCTTTGCTCCACTGCTCTTTCTAATTGCCTGATTACACGTGTTTTGGATCTATCCAATTCGCTCATGGTAAAGCCGTGCAACCTAACGCGCTCTGCTTCGGTTAGAAGTGTGCTGAGTGCTTCGCGGTTTTTTCCCGTTGCGGCATAAGCCATGAGGTCTGTGCTATTAAGCCCTTTGAGCATGGAACCGCTGTATCCGTAAGCCATGCTGAAAGGCGGGTTTTCGCTTTGGCTGAGTTCGCCTAATCTGGCGTTGAGCATGTCAAAAAATAGAGTTTCGTGGAGTTGCAAATAAAAGTCTTCATAGGTCTTTAGAGACTTATCTTCTCGTGTCCAAGAAGCGGTGATCGTGGAATAGGGATATTCGGGATCTGTGGCAACCACTGCACGAGCTTCGGGGAAATCCGGCACTCTATATGTCTCGCGGGGGCGAGGGTTTTCATGCGGCGGGATGTGGGCAAAATGCTTTTCAACCAAGGCAAGCGCTTCCTCTTGGGGAAGATCTCCCACCACTACCACGCTCTGTAAATCGGGGCGATACCAGTCTTCATAAAAACGTACGATCTCGTCGCGCGTGAATGTGGTAAGAATCTCATAAGTTCCAATGGGAGCGCGGTCTGCATAGCGACTTCCGGCAAAGCGAACCTTGCTTACTTTATCGGAAATTCTGCTTTGAGCGTTTTGACCCATGCGCCATTCTTCTATGATCACTCCGCGCTCGCTTTCCAATTCATCGGGCAAGAAGCTGACATTGTGCGCCATATCCGAAAGGATGAGGAAGCCTTTGTCCAATTGCTCTTTATTGTCCGTGGGAATCTTGAGCTGATACATGGTGAAGTCATAGCTGGTCATGGCGTTTAAGCCATTTGCAAAACCCATGCCTATCGAGGTGAGATAGTCCACCACTTCTGTGCGGTCAAAGTGTTTGGTGCCGTTGAAAGCCATGTGTTCCGTAAAGTGAGCAAGTCCCACCTGATCATCATCTTCTACAATGCTGCCGACATCTACATAGAGCCTTAGCTCTGCGAGGTTTGCCGGCTGAGAATTTTCGACGATGTAATACTTTATTCCGTTTTCAAGAACTCCGGAAAGTATGTTTTCGTCTTGGGGAAGCAACATTTGCCCTTCGGGAATGACAGTCTGTGCAAAGGAAAGGCAAACAATTAGTGTGAATAAGGAAAGCCAAAATGCTCTCATTATAACTCCTTGATGTATATTAATCTAATGTGATAACCCAACGTTCGTCTTTGTATAATACGTTTTCGGGATCACCAAAAATCTGGGGTTGTGCGTCCATGTCTTCAAAGATGTGGACTACATAATAAAAAGATTCGCCGGGAGAATCGGTAGCCATGGGTAAAACTCTTTCCCATATCTCCTCGCCCGGAGCAATATCAAAAATGGCACCAACTCTTTGATGCTCAATCGTGTTGTGTTTATAGCGCCATATTTCTGCAAGGGGAATCTCGATATCGCGATTGTTTCGTATCATTACGCAGGCTCGATTTGGATGCAGATATGCCTTCAGCGTCTTCCCCGCCTTCAGGGTGACTACTGTCGTATCTTGTTGGGGCTGCGAGATGTCGTTGATAAGGCTGTAGGTTTGTCCGAAAGCACGTACCGTCATCTTGCGCGAAACTTCGCCGGTGAGAAAGCTCTGGGTGTCTGTATCTACTTTGAAAGTATATTCTTCGCCGCCGGATATCGTCCGCAATTCTCCATCCTCAAGAGCCACATAAGTGGGATATGAACATCGGTTTATCACGCGAAATTCTGAACCGGATTTGCAAGCTCCGAGTAAGATCAACAGCGTTAACAGCAAGACTATAATTCTAATTTGTTTCATTGTCTCCTCCTTCTGGCAGGTATTTTGAACAAGACTAAAGTATCAAGAGCAAATGTCAAGCAAATTCGATAAATCTCATACACTCCCAAAAGCGAGAGCGTAAATACAAAGTCAATAGTAAGCAAGCTCGCCCGGAAGTATCCGTATTGAATGCTTTTAAAAAGGGCACTCTGCATCCGAGCGATCCAATGGCATATCAGCTGATTATAGTGCTTAGAAAGTTCGTGAAATTATCTAAATCCTTCGGGAAGGGCTTGCCGTAACCACTCTGACGGTAGTAGAGCGTGATGCTGTCCTCTCCCACATCCAAAATATACATATTTCCCCATCCGGTAAGCTTTATTACATCTTTGAAATATATTTTCCTATCTTGTAGCTTAACTTTCGTATAATCGTCGTTTGAAGATATCTTTTCGGCGATAATCTTGGCATCAGCATCCGAAGCGGGGATTTCTTTTTTAGAATATTTAGACAAATCTTCGGGAAACTTTCTGTTTTTGATGAAAAAATACATCAAAGCGGTTCAGATCAAGGCTATTACTATAAATTGAACATATGCCCAAAACATGGTTTTTTCTCCTATTCTTTTCTTTTATAAAACTTAAGCGGTATATATGCTGAGTAGGTCTATTATTTCTCTTCTTGTTCCACACGAAGCCGTGTAGTGTTATAGTCAACTATATCACTACCCCGTTGCTGTCAAGTTGTTTCTTGCTGAAACTTACATATCTCCGTTTTATAAATAGAGCCATATCTCTTTGTAGCATGCTCTTACGGCAGATAGCACAGAAACTTTTATTTTGATGAAGAGGATGTGTGAGTTCGAAATACAGCTCTGAGAAAATGAGCATTATGCACGCTTCTTAGAAATATCATTGTCTTTTATACAGTTCAATTTTGGTTTTTCAACTCATAAAAGCCGCTTCACATCAAGCGTCATAGATAATTCTGTAAAATACAACATTTTCTTTAAAGAAATATTTGCCATGGCACACAATTGAATTATAATATGGATTAAAGACGATTAAAACAAACAAGGAGTACACAAATGGAAAAGTACAGTATGCCCTTACTCGGCGATAAGTTTCCTGAAATGGAAGTTCTCACTACACGTGGAACAATGAATCTTCCCGGCGATCTGGCAGGGAAATGGTTCGTACTATTCAGCCACCCGGCGGATTTCACCCCGGTTTGCACAACTGAATTCGTAGCTTTCCAAAAGCTTTATGATGATTTCAGAGCAATCAATACCGAGCTCATCGGAATGAGCGTTGACCAAATCTTCTCTCACATCAAATGGGAAGAATGGATCAAAGAAAATATCGGCGTTGAAATCGAATTCCCCATCATCGCAGACACCGGTTCTGTGGCAAACCGCCTGGGTCTCATCCACCCCGGTAAAGATTCAAACACCGTTCGCGCAGTATTCATCGTGGACGACAAAGGCCTCATGCGCATCATCCTTTACTACCCTCAGGAATTGGGTAGAAATATGGAAGAAATCCTGCGCGCAGTGAAAGGTATGCAATATAGCGACAAAAATGGCGCTGCAATGCCTGCTGACTGGCCAAATAACGGCATCATTGGCGATAGAGTCATTGTGCCCCCACCCAAAGATGTTGATGCAGCTAACGAACGCATGCGCACCGCCAAGGAAAAAGGCTATGAATGCCTCGACTGGTGGTTCTGCCATCGCGAAGGCTAATCATTTCGGGAATTAACAAAATAGATATAGCGCCTGCCGTTTTGGTGGGCGCTTTTCTTTTGTCATAGTATTTTCTTGGACGGGTCTTTCTGGTTTTGTGCGTTTTTTTTGGTGGATATTTCCGCTTTTCTTAGCTACAAGTTTACATAACATTTTCTGACTCTAAAAAATCTTTAACTTTTTACCGTCCTCGGATCATCATTGTTCTTATGCTTTTAAGTGCCATCTAAAAAACTGACTATTTTCGTGGTGGAAAATAAATCGCGTTTTTGGTCATGATTTTCGGTTTTGGGCTCCTTATATAAGTAGAGGCTAATTTTTCTTGAGCCGAGAAGATTTCCGGTCTTCATAAAAGACAAAAATCGAAGAGTAAAACAATGAATAATAAAAAGGAGTATGGAAGCTTTTCTTTTTATGTTGACAAACCCACGCAGGGTATTAGATTGGCGGACATAATTAGAAAATAGCTCCAAAAAGGAAAAATGATGAAAAGATATTTGATTTTGCTATGCCTGATCACCCTATCTCTGAGCTTGCTAAATGCACGCATCGCCGCTAAGATAGGCGATAAAGAGTATAGCATAAAAGAGATCAAATCGGGCTTTGAAGCTTACAAGGAATTCCATGAAAAGCAAATCTCGGAATCCGGGATTGATGATTCTGAATTGTTAAAGCTTTTCTTTGATGAGATGATCGCAAAATATATCTACGATCGCGAGGTCAAAGTGCGAGGCATCATGGTCTCCACAGAGGATCTTGAAGCTGAGCTCAAAAGCCGTCCGCCTTCTGTGGCTTTTGCAAATGAGAAGCTTTTTACCGATGATGAATTTGATTTCGCAAAATACTTAGACGAATTGGAGCGCAACGCTTCCTTCAAACAAGAACTCATGGAGAGTATCAGCGATACTTTTGCTTTTACAAAGCTGCTCGAAGAGGTGCGCAGCGAAGCCACTATCGATCGAAATTTAATCAAAGAGCAATGGCTGAGCATGGGTAATCAAAGTGAGGCGAGCATCATCCGCTTTATCACCGAAGAGATTGAAGCTGAGGTCACCGAGGCGGATGCCTTGGCGCTTTATGAGGCAACAAAACAGGAATATCTCAGGGAAGACGGGCGTAGCCTGCGCTACGTATATTTTAGTTCACCCGCCACAAGCAGGCGTGCACAGATCTATGACGATGGCGTGGATGAAACTCAGAAGGCTCAGGAACTCTTGGCTTTGGCGAGGCAAAAAGGCTTGGTCAAAGCGGCGCAGGAGCTGGATTATGAGGTCTCGGAAACTCCGCCTTTCTGTGAAGAAGATGGCTTCATCCGCGGAATTGGCAGAGATATTCATCTCATCAATAAGATATTCAACTCCTTTGCAAATGAAACTCTCGCGCTGTATAAGAGCCATTTGGGCGGAATCTTTGTCTATGAAGTCGCTGGCGTTTTTGATAGCTATTACATCCCTTTTGAGATAGAGAAAGATCAGCTCATGCTAAAAGCCGCTTTCTTAAAAAGACAAGAGGCAAAGGAAGAGGAAATAGTGGAATTCATCACGGGCAGGAGCTCGGCTGAGTATCTTCAGGAAGCAAGAAACCGAGGCTATGAGGTCTTTGAACAGATTGATATCACGTCTGATAGCAGCTTTGGCGAGCATGGCAATATCGAAGGGCTCAATCAGGCAATACTCAGCACCTTTGAGGGCGACTTTACTCCGCTCATCGTGGATCAGGGCAGATATTTCATCGCTCAGGTAAATAGACACTATGTGCGCGATGAAAATATCTGGGCACTAACCGGCGATTTGATAGTGGGCGAAGTAAGCAAAGTGGAGAGGCAGAAGCACTTGGACGAGTGGTATCAGGCGCAGCTGAACGCGTTGGATATTCTCTATCCCACAGCCTCGCAGATCTTGAAATGAGTGAGAGTAATAAGATGCATGAAATGACTTGTTCAAGAAAAGATAAAATCACAAGACAAAATCTAAAAAATGTCTTTACTAAAAAGCCGCTTTTACTGAGTGTGTTTAACATGGTGAATGTGGAGGTAAGATGCTAAAATATATTAAGCAAAGCTTGCTGGTAATCATACTTTTGAGCCTGGCTTGCGGTCTATTTGCAGCCGGCGAAACTATATATGAGATCCGGATAGTCGGAACGAAAAACATAGCTCCGGAATTGGTGACATCCGCGATAAGCATGAGAGTGGGCGATCCCTTGGATCCCGAGGCGGTTGCGCGCTCCATCAAAACCCTGTATCGCATGGGAGTCTTTTCGGATATCACCGTGCGCTCCGAGCCTTATCGCTCCGGCATAAATCTCATCATCGAGGTGGAAGAAAATCCCGTGGTGAGTTCGGTGAGCTTCCAGGGCTTCAAAGCCATCAAAAAAGACAAGGCGGAAGAGATATCCAACCTCAGGATCGGCTCGTATTGGAGTAATAGCGCCAAAGCTGTTCTGCATCAAAAGCTTTTGAGCGAGTATTCTTCCAAAGGCTTCGGAAATGTGAAGCTCGACGTGATAGAGCAAGAGCTGCCCGATATGAAGGTCGCGCTTCAGATCGTTGTCGATGAAGGCTCTCGCACCACCATCAAACAGATCACCTTCAACGGCAATGAATCCATGGACGATAAGACTTTGAAGAAGAAGATGAAGACCAAGGAAAGCGGGTTCTTGCGCAGTGGTAGGTTCGATCAAGAAAAGTTTGATGCGGACCTCGTTCTCCTCAGTAATCACTATAAGAAAAACGGCTATATAGATATCAGCATCACCGGTTTTGAGATGGTGCAAATCTCGGAGAAATATCACGAGCTCATCATTGACCTCTATGAAGGGCAGCAGTTTAGCTTCGGCTCTATCGACGTTCGCGGAAACGAGTATTTCGATGACGAGCAGATCTTGGCAAACTTCTCCATGAAAGAGGGAGACACCTTCAATCAGGAGAAGTTCGACACTCAAATGTTTGGTATCTATTCCATGTATTCGGATGAGGGCTTCATCTATACGCGGGTGGACAGCGACTTTGCCCGAGAGGGGCAGCAGCTGAATATCGAGCTGGATATCATAGAGAATACACGCGCCAAGATAAGGCAAATCCATATCTCCGGCAACGATAGAACCAAAGAGAAGGTATTAAGGCGCCAGATGGAGATCGCGCCGGGAGATTACTTCCGCCGCACTCAGCTGATACGCAGTCAGCAAAATATCTATAACCTCGGTTTTATCGATCCCGATATTGGTATAGATTACGATCCCATCAATAGAAACGGTGATATCGATCTCAAGATACACGTCACCGATCGCAGTAGCGGAATGGCAAATGGCGGCGTGGGTTATAACTCTATGGATAAGATTGTGGGACAGTTTTCCATCTCGCAAAACAACCTCTTTGGGAATAATTGGAACACAGGTCTAACTTGGGACTTCGGCGCAAATACTCAGAACTTTGACTTCAGCTTTACCAATCCCAACCTTTATGACTCGGATATCCTCTTGGGAACGAACCTCTATTATACGCGCAAGAATTGGAGCTCTTTCAATTACGAAATCTTCACGCGTGGCGGAACGCTCAGGCTGGGACAAAGCGTGCCTTGGGTGGATCGCAGCCGTGCCAGCGTGGGCTACTCTTTCTATAGCAAGAAATATAGGATTACAAATCAGAGCGCCGTGATGGCGGACTCTCTTGCCAATGCAACTCTTATCGACCTCGCAGAAAAGGATTGGATGCTCACTTCGGCGGTGAACTTCACCTTCGGGCGCGATAGCAGGGATAATATCTTCTTCCCCACCAAAGGCTCGCAGATAACGCTCTATTCAGAGATCGCGGGCGGTTTGCTCATGGGAGACTTTGACTATTTTAAACAGATCGCACAGGTGAATTGGTACACCGAGGCTTGGCATAAGATTACCTTCCGCAATAAGTGGAGATTCTCTTACATCACGCCTTATGGCAGAAGCGATGACGCTCCGCCGGATGAGAAGTTTTACCTCGGCGGAACAGGTGTAGACGGCATTCGCGGCTATCCGGATCGCTCCATTGGCCCCATCGGCGGCGGCACGCGCGCAATACTCTATTCCGGTGAGATCGGCTATCCCATCGCCGGTGATCAGGTGATCGCCGTGGGATTCTTTGATGCCGGAGATAGCTACAATCACCTTCGCGACTTCAACTTTCTAAAATTCAAAAAAGGAATAGGAGCTGGGATCAGGATTCGCAGTCCCTTCGGACTCATCGGCTTTGACTATGCCTACGGGCTGGAAACTCGAAGCTGGGAGCCTCATCTCCAGTTTGGAACAACATTTTAGCTTATGAAATATAAACATCTTTTTGGTCCGGTCAGCTCGCGCAGACTGGGAGTATCATTGGGCGTGGATCTCGTCCCATACAAACATTGTCCCCTAAATTGTGTCTATTGCGAGATACAAAGCACCACCTATCTGCAAACAAAAAGAGAAGAGTTCTTTCCCGCTCATGAGAT
>DUNQ01000104.1 GCA_012839325.1 Candidatus Cloacimonadota bacterium | reverse complement strand
TTGAAGCGCAAGATAATATGATGCTTTTGGATCATGGTCCCATCAAGCCCATCAGGTTGCTTGAGCAGGTGGAAGAGCTTCGCGCCATGGTTAGCGCAAAGGCTCCGAAGATCATGCTTTTGAACATGGGCACGGTTGGCGAATATAAGGCAAGGGCAGATTTCTCACTGGGCTTTTTCCAGATGGCAGGCTTCGATGTGATCGCCGATAAGGCTTTCATGTCTGTGGATGAAGCAGTGTCCGCCGCAAAGAAAGCCGGGGTGGATGCCTTCTGCATTTGCTCTACCGATGACAATTATGAGAAGCTCGTAGCTCCGCTTTGCAATGAGATCAAGCCGGCAATCATGATATTGGCGGGGTATCCGCAGGATAAGATTGAGGAATATCAGGAAAACGGCATAGATTTCTTCATCCATATCAGAGCCAATGCTTATGATACGCTCTTCGAGCTTGCCCAAAAAATGGAGGTGATCCGATGAAAACAGACTTTACGAAAATCAAACCTGACTTTGCCAAAGCCGGAGTAAATCCCTCCAAAACAGATGTGAAAAACATTTGGCATACCAATGAAAAAATAGATGTGAAAGCAATATATCGCCATGAAGATCTAAAAGACTTGCAGCATCTGGACTATCTCAGCGGGATAGCGCCATATCTGCGCGGGCCTTATGGCAGCATGTATGTGCAAAGACCTTGGACAATCCGCCAATACGCGGGCTTCAGCACGGCTGAGGAAAGCAATGCCTTCTATCGCCGCAACCTCGCAATGGGTCAGAAAGGGCTCTCGATAGCCTTTGACCTCGCCACTCATCGCGGTTATGACTCGGATCATCCCAGAGTGATCGGCGACGTGGGTAAAGCCGGCGTGGCTGTGGACAGCATCCTGGATATGAAGATTCTCTTTGATAAGATTCCGCTGGATCAGATGAGCGTTTCGATGACGATGAACGGTGCCGTGATCCCGATTATGGCGTTCTACATCGTTGCTGCCGAAGAGCAGGGCATGAAGCCGCATCAGCTCAATGGCACCATCCAAAACGATATCCTCAAAGAATATATGGTGAGAAATACATATATCTATCCGCCGGAATCGTCCATGCGCATCATCGCCGATATCTTTGAATATACCTCGAAGAATATGCCGCGATTCAATAGCATCAGTATCTCCGGATATCACATGCATGAAGCGGGCGCAACGGCTGATCTGGAAATGGCTTACACTCTTGCCGACGGGTTGGAATATGTTCGCACGGGAATTGATGCGGGAATCGATATTGATGTCTTTGCGCCTCGTCTGTCCTTCTTCTGGGCAGAGGGGATGAACTACTTCATGGAAGTGGCGAAACTGCGTAGTGCAAGGATGCTCTGGGCAAAGATTATCAAGTCTTTTGATCCTAAGAATCCTAAGTCTATGGCGCTGAGAACTCACTCTCAGACATCCGGGTGGAGCCTCACCGAGCAGGATCCTTATAACAACGTTGCCCGAACCTGTATCGAAGGCCTCGCAGCGGTGATGGGACACACGCAGAGCTTGCATACGAACTCTTTGGATGAGGCGATTGCCTTGCCTACGGATTTCTCGGCTCGCATCGCGCGTAATACTCAGCTCTATCTGCAACACGAAACCGGCATCTGCAACGTGATAGATCCTTGGGCGGGATCCTACTACGTGGAATCCCTCACAAACGATCTCATGCACAGAGCCTGGGAACACATTACGGAAGTGGAAGGCTTGGGCGGAATGGCAAAAGCAATCCAAAACGGACTGCCTAAGATGCGCATCGAAGAAGCGGCGGCTCGTCGCCAAGCTCTCATCGATAGCGGTGCGGAAGCAATCGTGGGCGTGAATAAATATCGCCTCGAAAAAGAAGAACCCATCGAAACCCTTGAAGTCGATAACACGGCGGTTAGAGTGGCTCAGCTGGCTCGTCTTGATCAGTTGCGCAAAGAGCGTAATGAAGAGAACGTGAAAAGAACCCTGGATGCGCTTACTAAAGCTGCTGAAAGCAAGGACGGGAACCTCCTCGAACTGGCTATAGATGCCGCACGCGAGAGAGCCACCCTCGGCGAGATTTCAGACGCAATGGAAAAGGCTTTCGGACGCCATCAAGCGCAAATCAAGCTAATCAGTAACGTGTATAGCGGGGAGTATGCAAATATGGATGATATTGAAAAAGTTCGTGCTCTAACGGATAGATTCAGTGAATTGGAAGGACGCAGGCCTCGTATCCTCGTTGCCAAAATGGGGCAAGACGGACACGATCGCGGCGCAAAAGTGGTTGCAACTGCCTATGCAGATATGGGCTTTGACGTGGACGTGGGTCCCTTGTTCCAAACTCCGGATGAGACAGCTCGTCAGGCGGTGGAAAACGACGTTCATATCATCGGAATGAGCTCGCTCGCGGCGGGGCATAAGACGCTCCTGCCTCAGCTAATTGAAGAGCTCAAAAAGCTGGATAGAGAAGATATCATGGTCATCGTGGGCGGAGTGATCCCTCAGGCGGACTATGAATATCTCTATGAACATGGAGCCGCAGCCATCTTTGGACCGGGAACTCATCTGCCTCAGGCAGCTACTGAGATTCTCAGCCAATTGATTGAAGATTATGAATAAAAGAAAGCCGGAATGGACTCCGGATGGTGGTGGTGAAGGTTTTGCCACATCCATCGTGGTGAGCAAAGAGCCTCCAAAGGCGCCCCATAGAAAGCGCAAGCGGCGCACATGGGATGTCGATGCCCTCATGGAAGGGGTGTTAAAGGGCGATAGAACCCTTTTGTCGAGAGCTATCACGCTCATTGAGAGTAATTCCGAAAAACACTTTAAGATCGCGCAGGAGCTTCTTAGGAGGCTCCTGCCACATTCAGGAAAATCCTTGCGCATCGGCATCACCGGTGTGCCGGGAGTGGGCAAAAGTAGCTTCATCGAAAGCTTTGGGATGTATCTCATCGGGCAGGGTAAAAAGGTGGCTGTGCTTGCCATTGATCCATCTTCCACGCTCTCACGCGGGAGCATATTGGGGGATAAAACTCGCATGGAAGAGCTTTCCAAGGAGCCCATGAGCTTCATCCGTCCTTCGCCCAGTTCGGGTATATTGGGCGGCGTGGCGAGAAAGACGCGGGAAAGCATTGTCCTCTGTGAAGCTGCGGGATATGATGTCATTCTCATCGAAACCGTGGGAGTTGGGCAAAGCGAGACCACCGTGCGCTCTATGGTGGATTTCTTCTTGCTCATGCAAATCGCGGGAGCGGGGGATGAATTGCAGGGAATCAAGAAGGGCATAATGGAGCTTGCCGATCTCATCGTGGTCAATAAAGCCGATGGGGACAATATCTTACGCGCCGAAGCCGCAGCCAGGGAATATAACAATGCGCTGCACTATCTGCGTAATGCCACCAAAGGCTGGGATACCACGGCGCATACTTGCTCTGCAAAGATGAGGACGGGCTTGGATCTCATCTGGGAAAGAATAGGGGAATTCAGGAAGAATACCGGTGAATCCGGCTTCTTCGAGCAAAGAAGAAAAGAGCAGACCGCCGATTGGTTTGAAGAGCTCTTGGGCGAGGCTGTCTTGGATAAATTCTTCAACAACGAGGTGATAAAGGCTGACTTGCCGCAACTCAGAAAGCAGGTTGCAAAAGGTGAGACACCCGTAGCTTATGCGGTTTCTCATCTGCTCAGTAAGCTCGACGACAATTGAAGTGGAAATATATCCACTACTAAAAGCGCGAAAAGCATCAATTTAAGGTTGCCAAGTATTAGGCATTGAATAATTCTTGTAATTATTATATTTCAGATCGTAAATATAATAATATAAGGACAATTGTGAGAGCTTTATCATTAGAGGTGAAAATGCGCTTTTTGAGATTGACGCTGATGTATCTTGTGCTTGCTCTGTTGCTTGCAATCCCTGCTTGCAGATCTAAGCGAGAGGGGGATTACTCTGACTTTTATCAGTCTGAAAGCGCTGTGCCCACTAATGATCTCTTCGTCCTCAGATACCGCCAGAAGTGGCATCCTCAAGCGCAATTTGCAGGCGTCTATATGGCGATGGATAAAGACTTTTATCGTCAATATGGCATTGATCTCAGAATACAGCCGCACACGGCGGATAGCCTCGTATTCAGCACTTTGTATAATAAGAATACCGATATTGCGCAGATGGATATCTTAAGCGGAATCATGGAAAATAAGAATGGCTTGAAGGTGGTCAATATCGGGCAGATCTCCCAAAAGAGTTCGCAGCTGCTCATAGGCAAAAGAAGCCGCGGCATCAATTCCATCGAAGATTTCAACGGCAAAAAGATAGGTCTTTGGCGCACTGCCTCTCACTATGTCTCGCGTATCTTCCTGGCAAAAGAGAATCTGGATATGGAGATCGTTCCCGTAAATTGGTCTATTAATCTCTTTACCAGCAATGCGATAGAAGTGATCAACGTGATGCGCTTTAATGAGTACAATCAAATGCTGCAAGCCGGGCTGAAAGAGGAGGATCTCTTCATAGCAGATCTCAGCGAACTGGGTTGCAATATTCCCGATGATGGCTTCTTTGTTACAAAAGAGTTTTATGACCAGCACAGTGATATCTGCAAGAGATTTGTATCTGCCACCATGGATGGCTGGCACTATGCCTTCGCGCATCCTGAGGAGGCTTTGGATCTCGTTATGACACTCATGCGCAAGGAAAGCATCCCGGCGAGCCGCAGTCATCAAAAATGGATGTTCAATGAGATGAGAAAGCTGATTCTCTTGCCGGATAGAATTCCGGGTAAGCTGAATAAACAGGATTACTTGCGGGCTGTGAGCCTTTTGCAGGAATTTTATCTGCCGGTAAAGGCATATTCATTTGAGGAGTTTTGTCCCGGTGATTAAGAGTAGCAGAGAAGATAAAACCCTCGCTTATCAATTGATAACCTATGTGTTTGTGCTCACGCTGGTGGCATTCATTGTCGTCACTACGCTCACGCAGATTCTTTTCAGCGGTCGTATAAGTAAATCTCAATTAGAGAATATGAAGCATCTCGCTCATGAGCGTATCTATCTCATCGACGGTATATTAAGCCATGTGGAAAACAGTCTTGAGATGATGTGCTTCTCGCTTTCTGCACTCGATTTGGACAACGAAGAACTGGAAGGCCTGATCTCGGTTGCAATCAAGAAAGATAAACATATTCATAGCATCGCCCTGGCAGAAAGCCATGCCGATCATCTCAGCGCAAGAGTCTTTTTCAAAGAAGAAGATGGGCTGAGAGTAAATGTCATCCGTGATGCAAACTACTTCTATGAAGATTGGTTTCAGATTCCTTTGATGCTGAATAAGCCCTATTGGACAGAGCCTTGGGTGGATTCCAGCGGTTCGGGCGAGCTTATCATCAGCTATTCCGCTCCATATCAAACCGAGGGCGTAAGAGGCATAGTAAGCATAGATGTGAACCTCAAAGAGTTGCAACGCCTCATCATAGACAGTGAATGCCTGCAAGGAGGCAATAGTTTCCTCGTCTCTGCAAACGGCACGATCGTTGCCCATAACGATATGAGTCTGATCATGAATCAAAGCCTATTTAGCTTGGCGGATGAATATAATGAACCCAAGCTGCGGGAACTTGGGCATAAGATGATCTCCGGCGAAACGGGTTTTTTCCGCATAAGAGGCAGTAATATCGTTAATAGCAGGCATATTTATTATCAAGCGCTTGAGACCAACGGTTGGTCGGTGGGCATTTCCATGAAGAACGATGTGCTTTATAAAGATATGCGCATAGTGTTGCTCACCAATACTTTTTCTGCAATCCTGCTCTTTTTGATAGTGGCGCTGATTATCTATAGCCGTGCGCATGCTCTCACCAAGCCTCTGCGTGAGTTGTCCGAGGCGGCTCTGCGTATTGGCGGCGGTGAGTTTGACACCAGGATTCCCGATTCGGTTGCCGGGCTCGAGGTCGCCACTCTATCGCAATCCTTCCGCTTTATGCAGGAATCATTGCTCGATTATATCCAAAGCCTTGATATCACTACTTATGAAAAGGAGAAGATGCGCGGCGATGTGATCTATGCGGGAGAGATACAAAGCAAGCTTATTCCCGATAATACCGATCATCCCATTGGCATCAAAGAGCTGCGCGCTTATGGCATACTTGAGCCTGCGGGGGATGTTGGCGGTGATCTTTACGACTATTTTATGATAGATGAAGATCGCTTTTGCTTTGTGATCGCTGACGTTGTGGGTACGGGTATAGGCGCCGCGATGACCATGACCATGGCATCCACTCTTCTGCCTTCCTTAGCGCCTTTCTACACAAAGAGTAATGAGCTTTTGCGCGAGTTGAATAGCTTCCTCTGCAAGACGGATATCGAGGCGAATTTCATCACCGCGCTTTTGGGCATAATAGATCTGAAAACGGGGATCTTGCAATATACGAATGCAGGGCATATGCCACTGTATATCCGTAAGTTAGACGGTGTTTTAGAGAAGTATTCCGAGACCCATTCCACCGCTTTGGGCATCTTTGAAGATCTCAATATCGGCTCGGAAGAGATAAGGTTGAACGTGGGCGATGAGATCATTATCTTCACCGATGGAGTGACCGAGGCGATGAGTAAAGAGGATGAGTTCTTTGGGCTGGGCGGATTGGAAGAAGTGCTTTCAGCCTTGCTCTATTCAAACCCGGAAAACACTGCGAGGGCGATAGTAAGTCGCGTGCATGACTTTGCAGTCGATTCTAAATATAAGGATGATATCACGGTATTGGTGATAGATTATAAGCATCCGCGGGCGTGAGTTTGA
Organism: Candidatus Cloacimonadota bacterium; assembly: GCA_012839325.1. Classification (GTDB taxonomy): domain Bacteria; phylum Cloacimonadota; class Cloacimonadia; order Cloacimonadales; family Cloacimonadaceae; genus UBA5456. The sequence goes on along the minus strand of DUNQ01000104.1, from coordinate 26,155 downwards.
AGGGCTTGGAGTTATTTGTCTGAACGGGCGATGGAGGTCTCAGGCGATATTAGAAAGCGGGCTGAATATACTTATAATAAGGTGGGGATTAGTAAGTAAACACCACTCCCGAAAGCGGAAAGACCCACTGATCTTCTTTGGTTTTGAGGCTTATTCTGCCTTCTTCAATGCTCATCGCGGGATTCTTTTCCTGTCCTGAGAATATGCTTACGGGCTCCACGTGCTTTAGCGAAGCGGGGTATTCAAAAACTATCTCCACAGAGCGGGTAAGATCGCTGATGAAGACCGAGAGCTGGTGCGAATCTGCGGGATAGAATGTCTTGGTTCTTATCTCAAATTCTTGTTCTTTTCCTATGAGGTTTGCCAGCTCGGGATGGTGGCAACGAATCTCTAAAAAGCCTTCTCCGCTATGGATTTCAGTGTGCAAATCTATGCCGCCCACCTTCACGGAGCTGATCTCGAAGGTGTCTTCACTTAAGCTCAATCCGCTATCAAGAAGCCAGCGATATTCCACATCATTCCTGAGGAAATAGGAGCGCAAGACCTCGTCGGACGCAGCGCACGCCACGATGAAATAGTCCGAATCCAACACCTTGTCATAGGTCAAGACGGTCTCCGCGGGATAGTAGCCTTCCTCAGCCTCATCAAAGCGCACCAAGTGACGGAAGTTGCGGCGATAGTGCACGTCTCTATCTTGATTGAATATCAAGGTTCTAAGTATCTCTCTATAGACCATTTCGCCTATCTCTTCACTACGCAAACGAGCGGAAAGCGCCTGACTGATTATGCGGCTGAGCTTGCTATCGGCAAAGTCGCTGGCGATGAAGTCCCGACGCGCAAGCGGCGCACTGTGAAGCACTTGCTCTTTCATGAGATAGTAGCGTTTTGCTCTTCTTCCCACCTGACAGAGCAGTTCATAGGCAGAGCCATCATAGAGCGCACTGAGGTTTTCGGCGCGGGTTTCTTTGCTTTTTCCGCCGAGCAGGCAGAGCTCTTCATCCGGCATTACATCAGGGATTGAGCTGAGATCAACCGTGCTCATATCCATGGAGATTCTGCCGATGATGGGCGCCGTGTGCCCTGCGATTTCTACCACCGCTTTATTTGATAGCATGAAGTCGTAGCCATCTGCATAACCCACGGGAATGATGCCATATAGCCCATCTCGGGGAGCTTGCCAGCTGAGCTTATAGCCCACATATTCGCCCTTTTTGATGCGCTTAACTTGGCTGAGCGTGGATTTGAAGCTCATCACCGGGAGGAGCTTATTTTGTAGATTCCCGATCACATCTATGCCGAAACTCATGATGCCGAAACGCACGAGATTGCAAGCCTTTGCATAGCCTTTTATAAGTGCCGAACTGTTTGCTAAATGTATATATTTCGGCTTGATATCCAGCGATTCGATAAGTCTCGTAAAACCCTCTTCTTGCGCTTTGCTAAAGCCTTCATCATCCTCAGCTGCACTAAAATGGCTGAATATTCCCTCAATCTCAAGATGCTTGAACTTTGCTATCTCAGAGAGGAAGCTTTGCGCATCTTCGAGGCGTATCCCACTGCGATGCATGCCCGTATCCAGCTTAATATGAATGGCTTGCGTGATTCCGAGCCTTTGTGCTTCTTTATCCAAAAGCCGAGCAAGCTGCAGATCAGACACTCCGGGCGTGAGGGAGTTTTCCACGATCGCACGCGCCTCATCAGGCAAAGAAGGGGAGAGAATGAGTATGGGCGCCTTGATGCCCTGACGCCGCAAGATGCTGCCTTCATCGAGATTTGCCACACCCAGATATTTCGCACCCTCTGCAAGCGCAGCATTCGCAATCTCTTTCGCACCATGCCCATAAGCATCAGCTTTCACCACCTGCAGGAAGCCCTGATCCTCTCTCAAAAAGCTCTTGAGAAAGTTCAGATTTTCCCTAAACACGGCGAGATCAATCTCTACCCAGCTTCTTTCGTGCAATTCCATGGTTCTTTAGAAATACTTTGCGGCGAGATCAGCAAGCGCAGATCTTTCACCTTTATCCAAGGTCATGTGTCCCACCATGCCTTCGCCTTTCAGCTTTTCCACCGCTACGGAAAGTCCGTTGCTGATTGCGTCAAGGTATGGTATATCAATCTGATAGGGGTCGCCGGTGAGCACGATCTTGGTATTCATTCCGGCACGCGTGATGATGGTTTTCATCTCGTGAGGACTGAGGTTTTGCGCCTCGTCTATGATCATGAATTGATCCGGCAAACTACGTCCGCGAATGTAGGTAAGCGGCTCGAGCTCCAAGAAGCCGAAGTCCAAGAGATCATCGATGCTTGCGCGTCTTTTGATCTTGCCGCTACGATCCGCTTTTTCTTCGTGCGCGGAAAGCAGGATGTCCATATTATCATAAATCGGCTGCATCCAAGGATTGAACTTCTCCGCCTTCGAACCGGGCAGATAACCGAGGTCTTTGCCGAGAGGGGAGATGGGACGCGAAACCACTAAACGCTTATATTTCTCTTCATCTACAACCTTTTTGAGTCCGGCGGCGATCGCCAATAGAGTCTTTCCCGTGCCCGCTTTGCCGGAGAGACTTACCAGCTTTACATCATCGTCCAAAAGCAGATCCAGCGCCATCTCTTGCTCGAAATTACGCGCCGTAATGCCAAACACATCGTCCCCGCGATAATGCATCAAAGCGTGCAATGTGTTTTTCTCGTGATCATATCGCAGTGTGATGGGATCATCGCCATCCCCTTTTCGAGTGACGCGAACGTACTGATTCGGATAGAGATTTTCAAAAGGATTATCTATCACTTTACTGCTGAGAATATCCTGAAAAAGCTCCGCATCCAGCTCTTCGTGAGTCCATCCGGTATAGAATTCATCGAAGCTAATTGTTCCCGTTTCAAAGTTTTCCGCACGTATGCCAACCGTATCAGCCTTGATGCGAACATTCACGTCTTTGGAGACCAGCACCACCTGTTTATCGGGATATTGCTTCTTAAAATAAAGCGCCGTGCCGATGATGAGATTGTCGTTTCTATCCATGAAAATGAGGTTTGCAGCGGCATCTGTAATCTCGCGCTTGACAGTCACTTGGATGATTCCGCCCTGATCCGTCGGCACTCCGTCCTGAAGCGCGCCATTTTGCCTGAGATCGTCCAAATATCTGCCGATCTGACGCGCATTGCGCCCTTTTTCATCCAATCCTTTCTTAAATTGGTCTATTTCTTCTATCACCACGATGGGGATCACCACATGATTATCCGCAAAGGAAAACATCGCTCTCGGATTGTGGATGAGCACATTCGTGTCCAAAACAAAGATTTTCTGTTCCATTTTTTCTCCGTTATTTAATATCAATTAAGTGTATTATTCCCGCGAGCTTTTTAGGCTCCAAACGGGCAATAAATTACTTTGTCCATGTATTTACAATTTGTCCATATCGTCAATCTTTTTATTTATAAATGATGAGATGAGCCATAAAAAACATGGATAAGAACCGGGAATCATATAAATAGTGAGTATTTTGAAAGACAAAAAAATGGTGCTGAAGGGGGGACTCGAACCCCCATGAGCTAAGCGCTCACTAGTCCCTGAAACTAGCGTGTATACCAATTTCACCACTTCAGCACATCGTGTATTCTCCAAACAATGAAACTGCGGGTTTTTGTCAAATGATTTATTTGTCTAACCTGCTTTCGCAATGTAGAAATATCTTTCTTGCCACAAGCAGAGCTGAATTTCCCATGCTGACCGCAACAGCCTTGCATCCCTTGCTAAATCGACGAGCCCAGTGAGTTCCCCTCCATGCACTGCTTGCAAAGATGCCAAGAACAAAAGCGATGATATATATCGATAAGTCCTTGTTGATACACCGCTTTGCTATTTGCCAGCTTCACGTGCGAATCGCTGAGATAGCGGTGCATAAAGCGCGTAATATAGTTATCCTGCAAGGCACTAAAGCTCTTATATGCCTCAATTGCCGGACTATCTTTTTCGCCCATCTTACGATACCAAAGCGCCAAGATCGGCAAAAATATATTGATATAGATGTTATCCTGCACGCTCTTACCCAGCCTGATTTGAGCTAAGTCTGGCGAGAGACTGCCCTCTTTCCAGATTGCGCGATAGCCCTTCAGAAGCTGATCATAAGAGCTTGTGAAGCGCAGGAAGGTTTTGAATAGCCCCTCATCAAGGCAATGATAAATGAGCGGACTGATGTGTTGCAGGCGGATCAGCGGATGACTCTGGGGGCGGATGCGAAAGAGTTGCCAATCAAGATCAAGCTTCTTTGCATACCAAGTCTGTGCTTCATAGATCTTTTGCGCCCGCTCTCTATCTTCGGCGGGCATGATTTCGCCCTTTCTATAGAGTAAGCCGGAGCTACCGAGATAAATGCTGAAGAGTTCGTCCTGCGTCATGCCCGCTTCTTTGAACTCTCTAAGCTGAAGGAGTGGCAGGTTTTGCGCAATAAATAACGTATTGAGCTTGTTTTTGGTATAACCCAAAGCCTCAAAGATACCTTCATAAAAGATTTGGTCGAAACTGGAGAGCGAAAGTGCCGTATTGAAACGCTTTATCTTGCCTTCAAAGCGGTTTATCCCTGCGCGCAAGAGGATGAGCTCAAGATGGTCTTTATCTATAGCCGAGAGCAGCTCGCAATATACAGCCGGTTTGGCATCGTAATCATGTTCCGTTACAAGCTTCTTGATGTCGTCGCTGAGCTGATTTTCCAGCTCCAAAACAGGTGCCGCGCCGCCGTCCTCGCGAATGGTGAGATCGTAGGTTGAGTTGTGGGTCAGTACCACATGTAAAATCACCTTGTTATAATGTATATCTTCATGATGGTTATGCGCTTGCCAGTCGCGTGTCTTGACGTGAATCTCTATATCGCCACGCAGTTGCTCGCCATCAAGCTCAATGGTTGCATTCTTAAAATCAGGACCTCTGCCGGTGTTGAATTGTCCTTGATACACAATGCGCAGGTCTTTGCCGCACACAGTCTTAAGGCTATGTAAGAGATGACCTTCATCCCAGATGTGATATAAAAACCGTTCTTCCATCAGAAATATTGCCTCATTAGTTGCATCCTCGCTCTCGCCGATGGAGAATTTGCATAAGTGTGCGGGGTGTATCTGATTGGATTCGAGAGTATTGCAAGCATGCGCATGGATTGCTCTTTATTTAGTTTCGCGGCGCTTTTGTTGTAATATGTGCGGCTCGCGGTTTCTATGCCATATATCCCCTTGCCCCATTCTACGTAGTTGAAATATAGTTCCAGCTTACGCCTTTTACTCATGAAGAGTTCCATGATCACGGTCACTTGAGCTTCAAGATATTTACGGAAATAGTTCCTATCCGTGGTGAGGAAAATCGTGCGCGCCAATTGATTGCTGATAGTGGAGCCGCCAAAGCGGATCTTGCCGGCTTTCTTATTCTTTTCATGCGCCTCGCGCATCATCTTCCATTCAAAGCCGAAATGCCGATAGTAATTGCCGTCTTCTATAGCAATTAGCATGTCTTGCGTGACATGCGGGATGCTTTCCAGTTTGATATAATCTCTTTTGTAGATCGGATGCCCTTTGAGTAGATATCTCTGGATCATCAGGGGGGTGACAGGTGGGTTTATAAAGTTATATAAGATGGTCAGTACTGTCACAATCCCCCAAAAATAGAGGTGCGCAAGCAAGACAATTCGGAATATCCTGTATAGGATGCCTCTTTTCTTCTTGCGCCGAGCCACAGCTGAATGCCTTTGTTTCTGTGGGCTTATTCTTCAATCGAGTTTACATAGGATGCGAGTCGAGCTTTTCTACGAGCGGCGGTGCGCTTGTGGATTACTCCTTTTTGAGCTGCTTTGTCCAGCTTGGAATAAAGCTCATTTAAGATCTCTTCACTCTTTTCGGGGTTTGCTCTGATATCTTTGGAAAGTGTGCTAATTGTGCGCTTTACATAATTATTGCGCGCTGCACGCTTGCGGTCTGTTCTTGTTCTTTTTTGTGCTGATTTACTTTTTGGCATGAGTACCTCTGTTATCCTTATTATTTTGGGTCATAATGTTTAAGGGCGTATTCTTGTCAAACCTTTTTTAAACTTTCTATCGCCTCATTGAGTATATCTATTTGTTTTTCAACGCTATATTCTTGAATGTCGCCATCATTTCGCGTGGATTTACCTAAGCTTTCAACCCAGGCAATTGCCTCGTCCACCTCGTGGTAATCGAAGCTTTTGCCGGAGTTCGTTTCGCGGACAATCTGCGCGGCGATGTTATCGGGAGGCGCAAAGACGAGGATGGGACTGCGCGAGGCGAGATATTCAAAGAGCTTTGTAGTGAGCATGCCCTGATTTCCCTCATAACGATTGATGATGAGTATGAGTAAGTCGCCGGAAACCATCTCTTTAAGTGCATCATGATGGGAGAGGAAATCTATGTATCGCGGCTCTTTCTTGAGTCCATCTGCAAGCCGGGCTTTCCTGTCTTCGCCAAGAGAGCTGCCAATGAATGAGATCTCTGTCTCTCGCTTTATTCCCCTCAGAAGGCTGTTTAATAATTCAAGAGATTGTCCTTCAGTGAATTGACCTATGTATTTGATGCGAAAGAGATCGTGCCTTTCGTGGACTATACCTTCAAAATCACGGGGATCAAAGCCGTTTTGGACAACGATCTTATTGCCTTCAGGGAGTGCGTCTGCGATGTCTTTACTGATAACCGTGGTAATGTTTGCGTAGGCTAAAACCTTTCTTTCCAAGGCGCTATGTATTGCTCTACTGAGCGCACCGGGTGGGTTGAGCAAGAGGTAGTGAATCTTTGTCCAAGGATCGCGGAAGTCGCTTAGCCAAGGGATTTCATGCCTTTTAGCCAATATCATTGCCGGCAGATGCGTACTATGTGGCGGTCCCGTGCTGATTATTAGGTCAATGGGCTTGGTTTTCAATATCTTGAGCGCCGCGCGGGAGAGCTTTCTGCTCCAAAAGATGCGCAAGTCCGGGATAATGAGATTTAGCCTCAGCCAGATCAGTAGTCTTTGCAAGCCTTTACTATCTTTCGGCAGCGAGCCGTGGGGCAGAGGCGTGCGGTTTCCGGTGAGTCTTTTCCAGCTCTTTTCCCAGGCGGGCGCAGAGATGCGATGAACCTCTACTTCCGGTGGAATCTTTTCGCAAAGACTGTGGTCAATAAAGGGATAGTCTCCATCTTTGGAAGTGATGACCGTGATCTTGTGCCCTTTTTGCGACAACAGCGGGATAAATTTCAACCATCTTTGCACAGTTGCGCCGCCGCAAGGGGGAAAATAGTAGCTGAGAAAGAGTATGTTCATATCTCTAAGAATATATTTGCCAGGCTGTTCCAGCTTTGTTCTTCTTTGATCTTGGCGATGTGTTCTTGCATGGGGAGCAGCTCTTTGTTTTTGTAGAAATCTATCACTGCTTGCGCCAAAGCGGGAACATCATCAGGCGGAACCAGTGCGCCGGTCTTGCCTTCTTCTATATATTCGCCGAGACCGCCCACATCGCTTGCAATCACCGGTGTTTCATAGCTATATGAGGTGGCAATCACGCCGCTCTGCGTAGCCGTTTTATATGGCAAAAGGCAGAGATCACTACCCCGGAAAAGCTCCTCTACTTCCTCGTCTTTCACATAGCGGAAATGAGTCTCAACCGCGTCTGTAAGTTCAAGCTTTTCAATCATTTCCTCATATAATGCCTGATCTTTATATACGCTGCCGGCGATGATCAGCCGAATATCCGGTATCTCTTTTTGAATCAGCGGCATGGCGTTTAAGAGGACATCTAAGCCCTTATATGGCTTGATCATGCCAAAAAACAGCAGTGTGGGATGGGTGTTCGTCTTAGAAATATCTTGTCCGAAAGTGCTGTAAAGCGGGTGAAATCCTTGATGTGCTTTGAGTACCAAACTATTGGATACCATGCCTTTGAGATCTTTCATACAGGCCTTGCTGAGAACGACTATGCCATCCGCAGGCTTAAAGGCAAAGCGCAAAAGAGTTTTAGAAAGCGGCCAGCTTTCATGCGGGATGATATTATGCGCCAAAATCAGCTTCTTGGGTGTCTTAATTCTACGCAAAATATAGCCGTAAGCAGGAGCGAAAAAGGGCAGCCACCACGAGACGATCAGGATGTCCGGCGCGAAGCCATTTATCGCCTTGATAGTCTTTTCAAAAGTATGCGGAAGCCAGGGTGTGAGCAGTCTCACGGACTCTGCCGAGGGCTCTCCGCCTTCTTCTTGCTTGCCGCCGGGGAAGATCAGCGCGGGGTATTGTTTCTTGAAATTGAAGAACAAAACCTCATGGCCTTGACTTAAGAATTCTTGCGCTAAGTGATCGGCAAATAGAGCGATTCCGCCTTTGAATGGGGGTGCAGGACCTAAAAGTGCTATCTTCAATTTTCTTGCCCCGAATTACGTGGTGAAATAAAGTGTTTTCTCACCAAATCAGCATCTTTATGCGCCCCAAAAAGCGCCATCAGCCTGAGCCTTGCCTTGCTTCCTTTGAGGTCTCCGGCAAGGATTGCACCGATATCTTCGAGATTTTTCCCGCCGCCGATATAGCCATATTCCGGCAAGACGCGTCCCGTGTATGTTCTTGAGGCGATGATGATTAGGATGCCTTCACCAATGGCTTCTTTGATGATGGGAACGATCTCCTGCGGGAGGTTGCCGCGTCCGAAAGCTTCGATAACAATCGCCTTCGCGCCGCTTTCTATACTGGTCTTGATGAACTTGCCGTCCATGCCGCAATGTGCGCGAATGAGGTCGATATTCGGCTCAATAAAATCTGTCCAAACGCTTTCACGATAAGGGCAATTGCGATGATATATCACCGTGTCGGGATCAACTAAACCCAGCGGCCCCAATCCGGGACTGCCAAAGGCGTCCACCTTGCCGGAATCGGTCTTCACCACATCCCGCGCGGTATGGATCTCATCGTTCATCACCACGAGCACACCTTTATCATGAGAATCAGGATGACTGGCAACGCGAACACTGCCGATGATATTACGCGGACCATCCAGCCCGAGATCGCTGCCGCTGCGCATCGCCGCCGTGAAAACAACGGGTTTGCGCGTGGTGAGAACCAAGTCCGCCATATAGGCACTTTCTTCCAAGGTATCCGTTCCGTGAGTCACCACCACACCATCATAATCGATTATCTTTTCATCAATTAGCTTGGCGAGCCCGAACATCATCACCGGCGTCATATAAGGACTGGGGATGTTCAGATGATCCATAACTTCCACATTTGCCACGCCCTTCAGCTGAGGAAATTTGGTGAGAAAATCGGCGAGTTCACTGGTGGGAACCACTCCCAAATCAGCGACATTCTTCATGGAGATCGTGCCGCCGGTCATAATTAATAAAATATTCTTTTTCATCTATGCCTCATTTATATGATATCGGATCGTCGAAACCTGCGCCTGCAAAGCCTCTGAGACGTATTTCGCAGCTGGGACAAGTTCCGCATGCCTCGTCTTCACAGATATAGCAACTCCAAGAGAGCTCGAAAGGAGCGCGTAAACCCATGCCTAACATGATGATCTCGCTCTTGGAAAAATGCAAAACGGGGGTCTTTATAGTGATATTTTCTTTCACAGAGCCTTGCCTGATGAGCTGATTCATCGCTTCAAAAAAGCTCTCTCTGCAATCGGGATAACCGGAGCTATCTTCTTCTACTGCACCGATGTAGATGCTATCGGCATCAAGGACTTCTGCCCATGAGATCGCTGCGCAGAGCATGGTCGCATTGCGGAAAGGAACATAGCTGTCAGGAATATCGTCTTTTAGAGTCTTGATTTCCTGCCCTTCTTGAACCAACGAGGATCCGCCAATTTCAGCCAGCCAACGATAGTCAATGATCTTAGAATCCTTTGCTTTATAATGCTTTGCAAGCTCCTCGAAGCACCATCTTTCCTTGCCTTCTGTGCGCTGACCATAGGAGAAGTGCAAAAAGTAGAGCTCCTCTTCATGTTCGGCAGCCAAAGCCGCTGTCACCAAGGAGTCTATGCCTCCACTAACTAATACAATTGCTCTTTTCATGAACCTTTTCCGTTTGATTATTTCTTTTGTTCACCACGCTTGATCAGATGCGCTTTTGTGTCAAGAACAAAGCTCGCTAAGAGCTTCCTGCATGGCGAATACTTCCTTTTTCAGCCACCTCTTCCTTATTAGATACAGCTTAGCTTCCGCCTATGATATGCTCATGCCCATGACCATATCATGACCATATCATCACGAGAACCCAATAAGGAAGCCGTGGGTGACCCGTCCTGAACAAGGCTGACTGATTCATCAAGCAAGCGTAAAAGTTTAATAGCCGAAGGGAACACTTTTTAGCTTTACCACCCAAGCATCTTCACTTTTAGATTGACAAAGAAATGGGGGTATTGAGCCTTGAGTCTATTGAGGTAAATATTTTGAAAAAATCGATAATTATAAAAGGCGCAGCCGAACACAATTTAAAGAATATAGATATAGAAATTCCGCGCGATAGCTTGGTGGTTTTCACCGGTGTTTCCGGCAGCGGGAAGAGCTCACTTGCTTTTGACACTCTATATGCAGAGGGTCAGAGGCGTTATGTGGAGTCGCTTTCAGCCTATGCTCGTCAGTTTTTGGGTCAGATGGAAAAGCCCAAGCTTGATTATATCGAAGGTCTTTCCCCGGCAATCTCGATTGAGCAAAAAGCGGGCAGCAAAAACCCGCGTTCCACGGTTGGCACCATCACCGAGATATATGACTATCTTCGCGTTCTCTATGCGCGGATCGGCAAGCAATATTGCTATCAATGCGGCGATCCCGTTGGTTCTCAGACCATTGACGAGATGGTGGAATATCTCATGAGCAAGGCGGAGGGGACGCGGATACAGATTCTTTCGCCGATAGTGCAAAATCGCAAGGGCGAACATCGCGATGAGCTGGAAATGCTGAGGATGGAAGGCTTTGTGCGCGTGATGATAAATGGCGAGATCAAAGACCTTGAAGGCGAGATCAAGCTAAATAAGCGCAAAAAGCACGATATCGACATCGTTGTGGATAGACTGGTGATCAAGGATGGGATACAGAGCCGTCTCGCGGAATCCCTGGAACTCGCGCTGAAGCATGCTTCGGGCTTGGTGGTGATTGATTATCCCGATGAAAAGGACAAGGAGACCCTTTCTTCACAAAATGCCTGCACAAAGTGTAATATAGGCTTTGAAGAGCTGAGTCCGCAGAGCTTTTCTTTCAATAGTCCGATAGGCGCCTGTCCTGCCTGCAATGGGCTGGGTTACAAACTGGAATTTGATCCCGATCTCATCGTGCCGGATAAAGAACGGACAATCATGGATGGCGCCGTGATTCCTTGGGGCAGATTGGAGGAGAAAAAGGACAGCTGGATGATGAACACCGTGAGCAATCTTGCTACTGCATACGGCTTCTCTTTGGAAGAGCCCTGGGAAGAGATTTCGGATATTTCTAAGCAATTGATACTTTATGGCTCGAGGGGGCGAAGATTCAAGGTCGCCTGGGAGAACCATCGCGGGAAAGGCGCATATATGGCACGCTTTGAGGGGATAATCCCGCAACTCACTCGGCGTATGCACGAGACCACTTCGGACGATATGCAGACTTATTACATGCAATTCATCAGCGACAAAGCTTGCGATGCTTGTGATGGAAATCGCCTGAAGCCCTCATCCCTGGCGGTGCGCGTGGGCGATAAATCAATAGGCGAGATCTCGGCGATGAGCGTGAAGAGTGCGCATGAATTCTTTGATGAGCTGAAGCTGCGCGGAAATCAATTTGTAATCGCCGAAGAGGTATTGAAAGAGATCAAGGCGCGGATCAGCTTCTTGAATTCGGTGGGGCTGCACTATCTCACCCTGAACCGACGTTCGCCCTCGCTTTCGGGCGGGGAGGCACAGCGCATACGGCTTGCCAGTCAGATCGGCTCGCAGCTTGTGGGCGTTATGTACATTTTAGACGAGCCTTCGATTGGGCTCCATCAGCGCGACAATGCACGGCTGCTCAGCATGCTGCAACAGCTGCGCGATATAGGCAACACGGTGATTGTGGTGGAACACGATGAGGATACCATGCGCGTTGCGGATCAGATTGTGGATTTCGGTCCGCGTGCGGGAGTTCACGGCGGCGAGATCGTTGCTCAAGGCAAGCTTAAAGACATTTTAAAGAGCCCTGAGTCCATCACGGGCGCATATCTCTCCGGCAGGATGAGCATACCCTTGCCGAATAAGCGTGTGAAGCGAGATAAGCGCGAGATTCGCATCATGGGTGCGGCGCAAAACAATCTCAAAAAGATAGATGCACGCATTCCCTTGGGGATGTTCGTTTGCATCACCGGCGTTTCCGGCAGCGGGAAGAGTTCGCTGATAAATCAGACTTTATATCCATATTTGCACAATCACTTCCATCGCGGCATCATGAAGGTGGGGGAGATAAAAGAAATACGCGGAATCGAGGATATCGATAAGGTTATAAACATCGATCAACAGCCGATAGGGCGCACTCCGCGCAGCAATCCCGCAACCTATATCAAGGTATTCGACGCCATTCGCAATCTCTATGCGCAATTGCCTGCTTCAAAGATTCGCGGCTATAAGCCCGGCAGGTTTTCTTTCAATGTGAAAGGCGGGCGCTGTGAGGCTTGCAAGGGTGCGGGCGTGAGGCAGATCGAGATGCACTTTATGGCGGATATTTATGTGACCTGTGAGGTGTGTAAGGGTAAGCGCTACAATACCGAGACGCTCACCGTGCGCTATAAAGGCAAAAATATCTCCGAGATTTTGGAGCTGGATGTGCAGGAAGCAATCGACTTTTTTGAGAATATTCCGGCTATTTACAATAGACTGAATACCCTGCGTGAAGTGGGGCTTGATTATATCAAATTGGGACAGCCCAGCACCACTCTTTCCGGCGGGGAGGCACAGCGGATAAAGCTCTCACGTGAGCTCAGCCGTCCTTCCACGGGAAGCACGCTGTATCTGCTTGATGAGCCCACAACGGGGCTGCATTTTGACGATATCAAAAAGCTCTTACAGGTGTTGAAAAAGCTGGTGGCGATGGGGAATACGGTGGTGGTGATTGAGCACAATCTGGACGTGATTAAATGTGCGGATTGGATAATTGATCTGGGGCCTGAAGGCGGGGATGAGGGTGGCAGGATCATAGCCGAAGGCATACCGGAAGACATCATGAAATCGTCGGAAAGCGCAACGGGTGAGTTTTTGAAGCGACACATCCAACGGAGCGAAGAAGTGAAGCCAAAAAGGCGAAAGGCAAAGAAAAATGTTAGTTAGATTCAGCTATCAGCCGCCTACTGCCGGCAATCATGAAGTTGGGCTGGCGGGCGATTTCACGCATTGGAAGATACTTGCGCTTGAGGAATATGGCGGTGTATATCACATAGATCTGGAGTTGGAGCCGGGCAGCTATCTCTATAAATTCATAGTAGATGGAGTGTGGCAACGCGATATGATGAATCCGCTGTATGAGGATGATCCCTTCGGCGGGGAAAATTCGCGCATTGAGATCACGGAGCCCGCGCGCATACGCACAAAGCGGGAGATTCAGAGATTGCTGAAGGGCGAGAATATACTTGATTTCTTTTCTTGCCATCCTGAAAATCAGGAGCTTTTCGAGCTGAGATTTGCATGGTTCGAGGGCTTTGCCGAAGAAGTTTTGCTTTGTTTTGAACAGCGTGAAATCAGGCTCTATCCGCTGGGAATCCAGAATGATATGAGGGTGTGGAGCGCGAAGATCAGGCGCGAGGAATTTGGCACCTTCTGCATCCGTATGCGCCATAGAGGCAGGGCATATTATCATGATATGCAAGGCTTCTTCCGCGAGGATGAACCTCAGAAAGATATCGCGCTTTCGCCTTATGAAACGCCCATCTTCAAAGCACCGGACTGGCTGGACGGCGGTGTGATATATCAGATTTTCATGGATAGATTTTATAATGGCGATGCTACTAAGAATCAGGATTTCAAAGAGAGTTATTATGAAAATAGTCGCACTCTTCCGCCAAAGGGGAAATATCTGCCTAAGCATCGCGAATACTTTCACTTTGTGGACGATTGGTATGATATCGCGGGGCTGAAGCAGAGCCCGTTGTTGCCCGATGGGAACCCCGATTGGTGGAGCTTCTATGGCGGAGACATCCCCGGCGTCCTGCAAAAGCTGGACTATCTTGCTGATCTGGGCGTCAATATCCTCTATTTCAATCCGCTGTGGGAGGCGAAGTCAAATCATAAGTATGATGCGGCAGATTTTGCGCGTGTCGATCCTCATTTCGGCAGTGAAGATGAACTGAAAGAACTTGTGGCGTATGCGCATAGCTTGGGGATGAAAGTGGTGCTGGACGTGGCTTTCAATCATAGCGGCGAGTGCTTTTGGGCATTTCGCGATACGGTGGAAAAGGGACCTGAATCTCCCTATTGGAACTGGTATGATTGGCATATCTGGCCTCTGCCGGAGCCCTTGCCGCCCGACTTTCAGCCCAAGGAACACTATCAATGTTGGTGGGGAATCAAAGACATGCCGGACTTGAATTTCGACCTCTCGCGCAGGCATCCTTTTGAGAATTATGTGCGCGATATAGAGAACGCCGAGGTGAATTGGCCTTTGGTGAATCACATCCTGGAAAGCGCCGAGTGGTGGGTCTCTGAGATAGGTATGGATGGCTTCAGGCTGGATGTGCCGGATGAGGTTCCTTGGTGGTTTTGGGAGCTATTCAATAAGCGGATCAAGGCGATCAAACCGGATGCCTGGCTGGTTGGCGAGATCTGGTATAATGCCGAAGCATGGGTGTCGCCGCGCTACTTCGATTCCGTGATGAATTATGCTTATTTCAAGAATCCGGCGCTGGAGTTCTTCGTGATGAAAGCCTTGACTAAAGCGGATTTTGAACGCAAGATAGAGGAAGGCTTGGCGGCATATCCACAGGCGGCAACGAGCGCGATGATGAACCTCTTGGGTAGCCACGATACCATTCGCATCATGGAAATTGCCGAGGGAGATACGCTATCTGTAAAGCGTGCGGCGTTCTTTCAGATGAGCTTTCCGGGCGTGCCGCATATCTATTATGGCGATGAAATCGGCATGTTTGGCGGGAAAGACCCTGATAATAGACGGCCTTTCAATTGGAAATATGAAGACGATGAGACCGCGCTTGACTTACGTGAGTTCTACAAACGCTTGATCAAACTGAGACGGGAGAACACACTCCTGCAAACAGGACGCTTTGAGTTCATCAAAAGCCCCCGCGAACTGCTGGCATATAGAAGATACGATGAAAGCGGCAGCATTACCTGCTTAATCAACCTCAGCGAGAAGCCGCAATTCTACGGTCAAAAGGGCGAGGTGATCTTCGTGGAAGGAGAGATAGAAGAGCTCCCACAGGGCATAAGGCTAAGCGCGAAAACAATGTGTCTCTTTAAGTAATAGTAAAGCAAAATAAATAAGGCTCTTGGTAACATCTCCGTCGCCAAGAGCCTTTTCTTCATGCGCACAGCGCATTCCTTTTATTGGTCGAGTAACGTCCTCGTGGTTATTTTAATATCTTCTCCACCTTCGGCGCCATTACACGATAAGGCTGAGGAAAGTCCGTTCCCAAAAGCGGCTCTGCATACTTCCTGAATTCATCAGTAATATGATTCCCCGCTTCATTTATAAAGCTATCCGGCATAGATTTCGTGTGTCGCGCCACATCAACAAGCCTTTCAAGTCTATATTCAACGGCGTAGTTGCCCACTCTATTGATGGAAACCGAGCCATCTTTACCATGAACTAAGGCAAAATGAACAGCCTTTGCGCCTACTTCGCGAGCTTCACGCTGGTCAACATCCGAAACGATACCGAGGAAAGAACGCTGCAGATAGCCAAAAGTATCGCTGCGCACGCGCTTGATCTCAAGTTTATCACGCACGAGATCAGCCAAGAGATCGCCCAAGATTCCCGTTCCGGAGAGCTGCACGTTGCCGTGAGCGTCTCTTTCCACATTCTCGGTGAGTTGCGTGATTATAGGCGTTCCGCTTTCATCCACTATCCCTTCGGAGACCGCGATGATGCATCTGCCATAGCGCTCATAGCTTTCCTTCACATCTTTCAAGAACTTTTCTTGAGTAAAAGGACGTTCCGGCAGGTAGATGAGGTGCGGGCCGTCGTCGTCATATTTCTGACCCATGGCGGCTGCAGCGGTGAGGAATCCCGCGTGTCTGCCCATCACGATGCCGATATACACTCCGGGTAGGGCGCGATTATCCAGATTCACTCCGGCAAAGGCAGATGCCACAAAGCGGGCAGCAGAGCCATAACCGGGGGTGTGATCACTCACGAGGAGGTCGTTATCGATAGTCTTGGGAATGTGTATGGCGCGAAAATCATAGTCGCTGTTTTGGGCTTCTTCGTTCACTATGCGAACTGTATCCGCAGAGTCGTTTCCGCCGATGTAAAAGAAAAAGCGAATGTCATGAGCTTTGAGCACGCGCACGATCTCTTTGCAATATGCTTCATCGGGCTTGTCGCGCGTGGTGAGCAGCGCACTGGATGGGGTCCGGGCAATCAGTTCAAGATTTTGCTCTGTTTCTTGAGTGAGATCAATAAAATCTTCATTGATAATGCCATGCACGCCATGCAGGGCTCCATAAATTCTGGTCACTTGGGGGAATTTGCGCGCTTCAAGCACGGCTCCTACGAGTGATTGATTGATTACTGCGGTTGGTCCGCCACCTTGTGCGATTAAAACTTTTCCTTCGAGTTTCATCAAGATTCTCCTTTGGCAATGCCTATATTATTATTTGCAGTCAATGTTTATTCGGGGCTGATATTTTGTCCAGCAGAAAAAAGCTTGCCTAAATATGGGAAATAAAAACAATGACTTTAGGAGAAAATATGAGCTACATAGTGCTTGCCAGAAAATATAGACCGCAGAACTTCTCAGAGGTTTATGCGCAGGATCATGTGACGCAGATTTTACAGAGTGCGCTTGAGTCCGGACGCGTCGCGCACGCATATCTTTTTACGGGACCGCGCGGAGTGGGGAAGACCTCCCTGGCGCGAATCATGGCAAAAAGCCTGAATTGCGAGACGGGACCTACCACCCATCCCTGTAATGTGTGTGTAAATTGCACGGAGATCACCGCAGGAGTTTCACCGGATGTGATAGAGATTGACGGCGCCAGTAATACCGGCGTGGACGACATTCGTGAGCTGCAAAGAGAATTGCTCTATGCCGCCAGCGGTGCGAAATATAAAATTTATATCATAGACGAAGTGCACATGCTTTCCAAGAATGCCTTCAATGCGCTACTCAAGACCTTGGAAGAGCCACCGCCGAATGTGATCTTCATCTTTGCCACCACGGAGCCGCAAAAGGTTTTACCCACGATTATCTCGCGTTGTCAGCGCTATGATTTCAAGCGCATTCCCGTAGAGGCAATCGTGCAGAGGCTGAAAGATCTCGCGGCAGAAGAAAACATCACCATAGACGAAGATTCATTGTATCTTATTGCGCGCAAAGCAGATGGCGGGATGAGAGATGCCCTTTCGCTGATGGATCAGACCATTAGCTATTGCGGGGATAAGATAGAGATCGCGCGCGTGAGGCAGATCTTTGGCATGATCCCTACACAGGTTTATTTTGAATTTATGCAAAAGATAAAAGAGGGCGAGACTGCGGGCATCATCACGAGGCTGCATGCAATCTTCGAAGAAGGGATGGATTTGCAGGAATTTCTTTCCGGGATGCTGGAATATCTGCGCTTGGTTTTGCTCTTTAATATTGGAGTTCAGCTGCGAGATATAGGCTCGGACGAGATGAATCTTTATCAGGAGATCGCCGAAGTCTTCTCGCAAAGTGAGCTTCTCTATATAGTTAGCCAGCTTATTAAAACAAAGAACGATATCAGGCAAAGCGGTAATCCTTATCTGCTCATCGAGGCGATGATGATCAAGCTCTCGCGCATGGATGAGATGGAAGATGTGGGCGTTTTGATAGAAAGCCTCAAACATGGTGCTGCGCTTTCGGCGCCAAAGGTGCAAAAAGCTGCGCCTGCAAGGGCGAGACCGGAGCCCGCAAGAAGCCGCCCTGAGCCGAGACAGCCTGCCGCTCCGCGTGCGCGAAGTCAAGCCCAGAGAGAGGTGGCTCCGCCGCCAGTTCAGAGCTATGCTCCGCAAGAAGAGGCGCCCATGCCAGAAGCACCTGCATCTATCGAAGAAGATGATGATAACGAAGTCATCGAATGCAATCTTGAAAGCCTGAAACAGAATTGGAAAAAGCTGCTTGCTCGCGTGAAAAAGCAGAGCATGATGGCTTTCATCGCGCTGGAAAAAAGCGAGATCCTGTCCTTGGGCGAGCGCGTGCTTACGCTAAAAGCTATCGACAATACAAACATCTCAACACTTAATAATAATAAAGAAATAATCGAAACAGAAATTGAAAAACTCACAGGGAAGAAGCTCGTCTTAAGGCCTACTCTCGACGATAATTATGTGGCTCCCAGCGAAGTGGAAATCAAGCGCAAGAGCTTAGACGAGATCAAGGCAGAAAACCCTGAATTAGCGGAATTCATCAACGAAACGCAAGCGAGGTTGGTCTGATATTTAGCATTATTTTTGCCGTATTCACTTTAATATATTTCGTTATATTGATCTGGCTCGGGCTGGGGCTAAAGCGAAGCTTACCCCCAAAAGGCGCTTCCAAAGAAGGCGCGATGGAGCCCATCAGCATCATCATTGCCGCAAGAAATGAGGAAAATAATCTCGCACGGCTTTTGACCTCAATTGCGCAATTGGAGCCCATCGAGGCGGAATATGAAGTGATCATCGTAAACGATCATTCTACTGATGAAAGCTTAGAAATACTCAAGAAATGGGAAGGACAATTCGGCATACGCGTCATCGATTTTCAGGATAGATTGCCGGGATTCGTGGGCAAAAAAGCGGCTCTTCAAAAGGGCATAGAAGCCGCGAAATATGATATCTTGGCTTTCACCGATGCGGATTGTAAGCTGCCGCCTACTTGGCTCAAAGAGATCTCACGCGTGATGGACGAAGAAACCGACTACCTTCTGGGATATTCCACCATCTATCGCAGCGATGCGGATAGTGATCTCAGGATGGAGAACTTCGAGAGAAGCGTATATTACATTCTCGCTGCGGCTGGGATTGCGCATAGGAAGCCCATCACGGCGAGTGCTTGCAACATGGTATATCGCAAGTCCCTTTTCGAGAAATCCGGCGGATTTGAGGGCATTAGCGAGATCAGGAGCGGAGATGATGACCTCTTGCTCATGAAAATGATGCCGAATATACGTAAAGCCTATTACAATCCTTCGCGATATATGCAGGTGGATTGCTATGAAGAGCGCAATTTTGAGACCATGCACAATAAACGCATCAGGCAAGCTTCGAAGTTCAAGCACCATCCGCGCTATGTGCAACTACTCTCGGTGATGTTCTTCATCTATTTTGCCATGTTTTATGCGGGGATAATCAGCTTCTTTTTCACGGGTGGAGATTTGATCCTGCTTGGCACACTCACGCTGAAATTCATCTTTGAACTCATGCTCAGCCAAAAGCACCTGTCGCATGCGAAAAAGACGCATATAGGCATACTCTATTTTGTCTATCTCGTCGCTTTTCCAGTGCAGTATATCTACTACGCCATCCGAGGTACCTTAGGCAAATATAAGTGGTGAGAAGATAATAGATAGCCACGAGAGAAAGCAAAACTGTTTTTCTCTGATTTTTCGACCCTCTCCAATGCTGCTTCCCTATTGGGTTCCGGTGGTGATGTGGTCATGATGTGGTCATCGCCATGACCATATCATAAGCGGAAGGTGAGCTGTAATCAATAGGGGAGTAATGGTTTAAGGGTATGGGTGAAAGTGTTTATGAGGGATATGGGCAAATATAAGTGGTGAGAAGATGATTCTACTGCTCTTTCCAATGACAAAACTGCTCAAAGCCAAAATGTGCCATCATGAAAGCAAGGCTCAGAAAGGGCAACAAAATCAGTCGTTATTTATATATCGAATGTCGCTTATAGCATGGGAAGCAAGTAGATAGAAACCGATAAATGAATATCGATTGATTTCCCTTGACTAAATAGCGAGTTGCACTGATCTTGGAACTCAAATTAAACAAGGTGATTGTTAATGAGTCTAAGAGATACCCAAACCTTGCTTGAAGGCGAAACACTATGCCCTGAAGTTGATCTTTACAGGGTAGCACCCTGCGCACTTGCTTCAGACGCGATCTCAGACATTCTTATGCGCACAAAAGAACCCTCTCTTTTGTTGACCGGACTTACAAACGATCAGATAATCCACTTTAATGACATAGCTTACATCACAAATACCATCTTTATTCAAGATAGAAAGTCGTTTGAAAATCATACCAAGTCTGCCCAAGAGCATTTGTGGCAGACCAATCATAGATTTAGGACAAAACAAATAATAGAGAAGGAGGAGTTATGGCATCCATAGCTCAAAACAAGAACAGGCTGTACGATCGCCTGGCAGAAGTAATCGAAGAGAAGAAAGATCTGCGAAATCCGCTGATCGAAATCCTGCGCATCGCGCAAGACATTTTTGGATACCTGCCTATCGAAGTGCAGGAGTTTATCGCAGAGAAGATGGACATGCCCGCCAGCAAAATATATGGCGTGGTTACATTCTACAACTTTTTCTCGATGACGCCACGTGGTAAATACACTCTCAACGTCTGCACGGGAACGGCATGCTTCGTGAAAGGCGCACCCCGCCTGATTCAGATGCTTTCCGATGAACTCGGCGTAGGCATGGGAGAAACCACAGAGGACGGTCTCTTTACCATGAGTGCAGTGAGATGCGTAGGTGCATGCTCTCTTGCGCCCGTATTTGTGATCGGCGAGGACACCTTTGGTAGAATCGACACGGTTGACAAAGTAAAAGAGATCATCAAGCGCTACGAGTAAACATTTATGCAAGACATTTCTTTACACCTCTTGGATGTCATCCAAAACTCGGTGAGTGCAAGTGCAAAATGCGTGAAAGTTCGCGTTCTGCAAAATGTGGTTGAAAACCGCTTGCGCACTATAGTAGAGGATGATGGAACGGGGATGGATTCTCACACTTTGCAAAAAGCTCAGGATTCACTCTACTCCACCAAAAAAGAGCAAGTAAAGAATGTCGGCTTAGGGATTCCACTTTTTAAACAAAATGCAGAGCAAGCGGGCGGAGCTTTCAGGATGGCAAGCGAACTTGGACACGGAACGGTTCTTACGGCTGATTTCCCTTTGGACAATCTCGATAGATTGCCGCTTGGAAACCTCAAGGACACGCTTCTGAACTCCATCATCGGTCATCCACAGCTAGATTTCAATATCCATCTGCTTTACCGCGACAATGCTAAAGAGCTCTGCTTTAATTTCGACACCAAGGAAGTTCGGGAAGAATTGGGCGAGATTCCGCTTAACTATCCCGATGTTATCGAATACATCGATCAAACTTTATATGAAGGAATACAAAAAACTAACATGGAGGATGTCTGATGAAAACACTCGCAGACCTAAAAAAGATCCGTGAAAAAGCCCTCGAAGATTTAAAGCTTCGCAGTGGCAACACGCGCGTTCAGATCGTGGTTGGGATGGGAACATCCGGAATCAAGATGGGTGCTCGTGAAGTAATGAAAACATTTTTGGAAGAGATTGCCGAAAGGAATCTCACCGACGTTTTGGTCACACAGACCGCTGAGAAGAGGCTCTCCTCAGAAGAGCCTGTGGTGGAAGTCATCGAAGAAGGTAAAGACACTGTCACCTATGGAAATATGACTCCTGATAAAGCTAAGAAAACAATAGTCGAACACATTGTCAACGGAAAGGTTGTCTCCGACTATGTTGTCCAACCCGGCGACTAAGTGGAGGAGGAATTAAATGTCATTAAAAAGAATTGATCTCCTGATATGCTGCGGCTCCGGCTGCGTTTCGGCAGGTGCGCTGAAAATCAAGGAACGCTTTGATGAAGTGTTAGCCGAAAACAACATCGAAAAAGAAGTTAATATTATAGAAACCGGTTGCATGGGTCCTTGCGACTACGGCCCGGTCATGGTTATCTATCCCGAAGGAATCTTCTATCAAAAGGTTACACCTGAAGATGTGGAAGAAATCGTAAACGAACACTTCCTCAAAGGCAGAGCTGTTACGCGTCTGATGCTTCAGGATAAAGACAAGACCATAAGGATGCAGAAAGATGTGCCCTTCTATCATAAACAAGTTAAAGTAGCCCTCGAAAACTGCGGATACATCGATCCCGATAGCTTGGATGAATATATCGCAACCGGCGGCTATGAGGCATTGGGCAAAGTGTTGCTCGAAATGAGTCCTCAAGAAACTATCGACATCATAAAAGAATCCGGACTGCGCGGACGCGGCGGCGGAGGCTTCCCCTCTCACATCAAATTGCAGATGGTTCACGACAACAAAGATGAGAAAGTGAAATACATCATCTGTAACGGTGATGAAGGCGACCCCGGTGCTTTCATGGATCGCTCCCTCTTGGAAGGTGATCCCCATCGCATTCTCGAAGGAATGATGATCGCTGCATATTGCATGGGCGCATCGGAAGGATTCTTCTATATCCGTGCCGAATATCCCCTTGCCATCACCCGTATCAAGCAGGCTATCGAGCAGGCAAAAGAGCTGGGACTCATGGGCGAGAACGTGTTTGGAACCGACTTCTGTTTCGACGCTGAAGTAAGAACCGGTGCCGGCGCATTCGTCTGCGGAGAAGAGATGGCTCTCATCAGCTCCATTGAAGGCGAGCGCGGCAATCCTACGCCGAAGCCTCCCTATCCTGCCGTTCAAGGCCTCTGGGGCAAGCCCACAGTTGTGAACAACGTGGAAACCTTGGGCAATATCCCCTCCATCATCAATCGTGGTGCAGAGTGGTTTGCCGCTATGGGAACCGAGAAATCCAAAGGCACGAAAGTCTTTGCACTCACCGGCGATATCAGAAATACCGGACTCGTTGAAGTTCCCATGGGAATCACCCTGCGCGAACTCATTTACGACGTTGGCGGCGGCATCATCGACGATAAGCCCTTCAAGGCTGTTCAGCTCGGTGGACCCTCCGGCGGATGCCTCACAGTGGAGCATCTCGATACTCCCGTGGACTATGAAAATCTCAAAGCTCACGGCGCAATGATGGGCTCCGGCGGCATCATAGTCATGAACGAAGAGAAGTGCATGGTAAACGTTGCCAAGTTCTTCATTGATTTCTGCGTTGAAGAATCCTGCGGAAAGTGTTCACCCTGCCGCATCGGACTCAAACAGATGCTCGAAATCCTTGAACGTATCACATCCGGACAAGGCAAAGAAGGCGATATCGATGAGCTTCTCCGTCTCGGCGAATCCATCAGCAAGCTTTCGCTTTGCGGACTCGGTCAGACCGCTCCCAACCCCGTGCTTTCCACCATTCGCTATTTCCGCGATGAATATGAAACGCACATCAAGGAGCAGAAGTGTAACACCAAGGTCTGCCTCGATCTCATGCATTATGAAATCGACAAAGACAAGTGCATAGGCTGCTCGATCTGCGCCAGTAAGTGCCCCACAAATTGCATTTCCGGCTCACGTGAAGATAAATATACCATCCATCAAATAGATTGCATTAAATGCGGAAACTGTTTCGACGTATGCCCCACAAAGGCAATCGAGAAGATTCCCGGAATACACCCTGAGGCTCTTAAACGTTAAGATAATGACGTTCAAACGAGAAACATAAGGGAAGCATGTATAAAGAAATCTTTTCTAAATACGCTGAAACAACGCAAAATACTGCGTTCTGCGAGCTTGGATATTCTCCGATCTCGGCGGTTCGTAGTAATATCGAAAACTTCCGCGATGAATTCATCGCAATAACACAAGAATAAAACAAAAGGAATAGAATTATGGTTAAAAATGTCAACGTTTGGATTGATGGTAAAGAATACGAAGTTCCCGAAAACATGACCATCATCGAAGCAGCCGACAAACACGGGATATACATTCCCACACTCTGCTATCATCCCGACCTTCCGCCAACCGCGAATTGCGGAGTATGCGTGGTGGAACTCGACGGATCTCCCGTCCCTAAGCGCGCATGCACCACCCCTGTGGCAGAAGGCATGAAAGTTGTCACAAATAGCCTCAAGCTGCGTTCATATCGCAAAACCTTGGTGGAAATGATACTTTCCAACCACGAGGTTGTGTGCCCCACCTGCGTGGCAAACAACAAATGCGAATTGCAGACCTTGGCAAACAATATGGGCATAGATCCTTATAAATTGCCCACCATCCTTCCTGATACGGAAGTGGACTACAGCTCTCCTTCCATCATCAGAGACCCCAAGAAATGTATCGCCTGCGGCAGATGCATTACCATCTGTAATGAAATACAGACCGTATTTGCTCTTACCAATAGCGCGCGCGGCATTGAAAGCGAAATCACCACGGCCTACGGGCGCGGCATCGCCAATAGCCCCTGCGTAAACTGCGGACAGTGCACGGTTTATTGCCCCACGGGCGCCCTGCGCGAAAGAAGCGAAGTGGACGAAGTATGGGATGCAATCCTTGATCCTGACAAACATGTCATCGTTCAAGAAGCACCCTCGATCCGCGTTTCTTTGGGCGAAGAATTTGGCATGCCCTTGGGCACAGTTACCGCCAAAAAGATGTATGCAGCACTGAGAAGAATCGGTTTTGACTCTGTGATGGACACAAACTTCATGGCAGACCTCACCATCATGGAAGAGGGAACCGAATGTGTCAATCGCCTCAAAGCCGGCGAAAAACGCCCTCTCATCACATCCTGCTCACCCGGCTGGGTCAAATTCATGGAAACTTACTATCCCGATCTCGCGGATTGTGTTTCCACTGCAAAATCCCCCATGAGCATGTTTGGCGTGCTTTCTAAAACCTTCTACGCCGAGGAACACAACATCGATCCCTCCAAGATCGTCTCTGTTGCGATCATGCCCTGCACGGCGAAGAAGTTTGAAGCACGTCGCCCCGAGCTTCGCGATAGCGGATACCAAGATACGGACTATGTTCTTACAACCCGTGAATTGCTCCGCATGATCAAAGAAGCCGGCATCGACTTCGCCAATATCGCTGAGGAAGAACCGGATGCAGGCATGAGCTTCTACTCCGGTGCAGGAACAATCTTCGGCGCCACCGGCGGTGTGATGGAAGCTGCGATCCGCTCTGCATATACTCTTGTCACCGGCGAAGAGCTGGAAGACATCGAGATTTGTGAAGTTCGTGGATTTGAAGGAATCAAAGAAGCCAGCATCAATATTCCCGGCTTCGGAGATCTCAACGTAGCGGTTGCACACGGACTCGGCAATGCCCGCAAGGTCATGGATCGCGTTCGCGCCAGCCTTGCAGAAACGGGTGAATCACCCTGGCACTTCATCGAGATCATGGCATGCCCCGGCGGTTGCGTTGGCGGCGGCGGTCAGCCTTATGGCAATGACATCGCTTCCCGTGCACGTCGCGGACTCGCCCTCTATGAAGAAGATTGCTCACTGCCCGTGCGTAAATCTCACCACAACCCGGAAGTTCAGCGCATCTATGAGAAATATCTCGGCGCTCCGAACTCTCCCTTGGCACAGAAACTTCTGCACACCCACTATTTCAAACGCTCAATCAGCGATGGAAGCGTGGTCGCAGAAGCTACTAAGAAACACTAAGGAGTGGTTACACTCTAAGGATACACGAGAGCCGGACGATGAAAAGTCCGGCTCTTTTTTTGGAACATTTCTTTCACGGGACAAGCCTATTTAGCAAGAGGATGTGTTGTCGCGGTTGGTGTCGGAAAGTCCTTGTTGCCAGGAGCGACAGTTGAACTTTATAGATAAACCCTTACTTTCTCAAGCTCGCTCTCGAAAATATATGCCCCGGAATCTTGACCCCAATCTCCATTTCTACCACGATATATTCAGTCCCTTGTCCCGCCTTTAGTTCATCCTTAAAGAGAATCTTTGTCGGCTGCCAGCGTCCTGATATCTTCCTTACGAAAAGTGGTATGCCAAAAACGGGAAGCTCTTAAAGACCTACAAAGTTTCTGAAGTAAGGAAGATATCAGGACGCTGGCAGCCGACAAAGATTCTCTTTAAGGATGAACTAAAGGCGGGACAAGGGACTGAAT
>DUNQ01000103.1 GCA_012839325.1 Candidatus Cloacimonadota bacterium | reverse complement strand
TTTGCTTTTGCCGATAATAGCCGCGGGCATCGGCAGCTATCTTGCTGAGCGTGAAGTGCTTAACAGCAGCCTGATACAGGTGAGCTTAGGCGCAGGTTTCATCTGCGGAATCAGCGCACTTTTTGCACATTACTTGAAAAGCCGCATCACACACAGCATACTTTTGCTATCGATCTTCATCGTGACTATACTCACCAGGCTCACCATCAAATCCCCCGTGAACCTGATCTCACTTTTGATGATCAACCTCATCTTCGGTTATATAAATCACTTTATGATACTCAAGATATTCTACCACAAAGACCTCGCTCGCATCCGCACCCTTTTCATCGGCTTAGGCGGCGGAGTGATCTTCGGCTTCTATCTGCCCTATCTCTACAGCCTCGTCGGCGTGCGTCTTGAAGGCACTTTCAGCACCTTTTTTATGTTTGGTCTGATCGTTTACGTATTCATCGCTTTTTCTATGTCTATGGCAGATCTGATCATCATCAAGAGCGAAGTAGAAGATTTACAGAACCGACAAAGCTACGATGAGGATGAAAGTGATCAGTGATCGCGACTTTTTCGTAAGAGATTTGGATGACGACATGCCCCTTAACAAGCTCTTTGACGACAGCAAAGACCTCTATATAGAGATAGGCTCCGGCAAGGGCGAATTCATCTCACAATACCCTCAGAAGCACCTTGAACACAATTTTATAGGCTTCGAGCTCAGCGAAAAGAGGATAATAAACTGCCTGAAGAAGCTAAATCCTGAGAATAATCCCAATGTGCGTCTCGTAAGACTCGCCATTGATGAAAAGATCGCTCTGCTCTTCGATGAGGGCAGCATCAGCGGAGTTTTCATCCAACACCCCGATCCCTGGCCAAAGCGCAGACACCACCGTCGTCGCCTCTTCCAAGCCGCATTCTTAGACTCTTTGGCAAAGATATTAAAACCCAAAGCAAAGATACAAATAGCAACAGACCACAAAGATTACGCCTTGTGGATAGTGGATAAATTTAGCAATCACAAAGAATTTGTAAGCCTTCAAGAGTCGCCCATTCAAAGCGACTATAACCTTGAGGATCATGTTGTCACTTGGTTTGAACAAGAACAGCGCAGACAGGGCTTCGAGCCAAACTTCATGCTTTATGAAAGAATTTGAGGACAAAATGAAATATCAATTTAGTTATAATAAGCAGGTAAACAACACTCTGAACACGGTTGTAAAACTGGTTGCCGAGCTCGCCGAAGAACAGCTTGCACACATTACTCAGCTCACGAGAATTGGACAAGCGCTCTCAAGTGAGACCGATCTAAACAAGATTTTCGACATGATATTAGATGAAGGCATTTCTTTTACAAAGGCTGATGCCGCCACGATCTACAGAGTGAGTGATGACAATAAGTTCCTGGAATTTGAGATAGTATATAACGCCACGATGAAGATGCGTCAGGGCGGCTCCGGCGGTCCCGTGGGCTGGCCTTCGGTACCTCTATTTGACGAAGAAGGAGAACCCAAGCTAAACCACATCGTCACATCGGTTTACCATACGGGTAAAGCACTGAGTTTCGACGACGTATATGAAGCAGAAGGCTTTGACGTAAGCGGAACAATCGCCACTGATAAGAGAACGAACTACCGCTGTAAATCAATGCTTACCATCCCGCTAAAAGACCACGAGGAAACAGTTCTTGGCGTCATCCAATTTATCAACGCTATGAATGGCGAGAGCGAGATTGTAAGCTTCAACGACGAACACATAGCCATGCTCACCTCTCTGGCTTCACAAGCGGCAATCGCGCTATCAAACCGCAATCTCATCGACAGCTTGGAAAACCTACTCATGGAATTCATGCGCTCGATTGCAACCGCAATTGAAAGAAAGAGTAAATACAGCTCTGCGCATATCACGCGCGTTGCCGAGCTCACCGATATCATCGCCGCAAAGATAAATGATTGCGAAAGCGGTCCGCTCAGCGAAGTTTTCTTCAGCGAAGTGGAACTAAAAGAACTCTCAATGGCAGGCTGGATGCACGACATAGGCAAGATCATCACCCCCGAATTTGTGATGGATAAAAGCACAAAGTTAGAGCGCATCATAGACGGCATCGAACTGGTGAAAGAACGCTTTGACAAACTCATCACCCTCTTTAAATATCTCAAACTTAAGCTCAGTGAAGAAGAGTATAAAGACTTTACAATCAAGACCTTTGCACGCGAGGACATAGAGGATGTCACCCGGTTTCTCAGCGGCGAGCGAGACTTCTTAGTAAAGCTCAACGCCGGCGGTGAATTTGTGCCCGATGAACTCATAGAACGCATGGTTGCGCTTGCAGATATAGACTTTGAATATGAAGAACAAAGATTTTTCATCCTCGATGAAGTAGATAGAAAGAACTTCCACATCCGTCGCGGAACGCTGAACCCGGAAGAGCTCGAGGTAATGCGGGCTCACGTCTCCGTCACTTGGGACATGCTCTCTGAGCTCACTTTCCCAAAGAAATATCAGAATGTTGCCTTCTACGCCGCCACTCATCATGAGACCCTAAACGGCAAAGGCTATCCCAAAGGACTGGACGAGTCCCAGCTTCCAATCCAATCCCGCATCATCGCCATTGCCGATATCTTTGAAGCGCTGACCTCTGCGGACAGGCCATATAAGACGCCCAAGACCCTCTCCGAATCGCTGACCATCATGGGTTTCATGGTAAAAGACGGGCATTTGGATAAAGACCTCTTGGATTTCTTCTTAGACGCAGGAATACACCTGGAATTTGCCCGCATGCACATGGACGAGCAATACATCGACGATGTAGATATAGACGCAATCAAAAGCAAATATCGCAGTGGCTGAAGTCCCGCTCTATCTCGCACCGCTCGCCGGCTACACGGATCAAGCCTTCCGTAGGCTTTGCAAGGATTGGCAAGCGGACTATCTCGTAAGCGAAATGGTGAGCGCAGACGGCATCGTTCGCAATCAGCCAAACACTATGTGCTATGCCGAGTTCTCGGAATACGAGCGCCCTTTTTTCATCCAAATATTCGGCTTCGATCCGCTGATTATGGCAAAAGCCGCCGAGAAACTCCTACCGCTAAAGCCCGATTTCATCGATATCAACATGGGCTGCCCCGTGAAGAAGGTGGTAAAACGCGGCTCCGGCTCTGCATTGATGAAAGACCCCGAGCGCGCATCCATAATGGTGAAAGAGGTAAAGCGAGCCATCTCCGGCGCCTGCAAACTCTCCGTAAAGTTCCGCAGCGGTTGGGATATGAACAGCCTCAATTTCCTCGATTTTGGTTTGGAGATGGAGGAAAGCGGCGCGGATATAATTTGCCTGCATTCCCGCACCACCAGCCAAATGTTCTCCGGCAAAAGCAATTGGGATCACATCCGCATTCTCAAAGAAAAGCTGAGCATCCCGCTGATCGGCAATGGAGATATCGACAGCCCCGAAAGCGCGAAAGCTATGCTGGATCAAACCGGCTGTGATGGACTGATGATAGGCCGCGGCGCCCTGGGCAAACCTTGGCTTTTTTCTCAAATAAAAGAGTATCTCAAAACCGGCGCATACCAGCCAGCAACGAGACAAATGATCTTAGAAGGCGCAAACACCCACATAAATTATGCCCTGGAATATAAAAATGAATTAAAGGTAGTAAGAGAGATGCGCTCCCAGCTAAGCCACTATGCGAAAGGAATACCCGGCAGCAAGAGCTTCCGCGAGAGATTAAACCGCTGTGAAAGCGCGGACGAGATCCGAAAGCTGCTCTCTTCCTGGCTGATCTTTTAGAATTCGAGCATCATCTGCTCGCTTTCTTCCTCCGTATCCAGCTTACCCAAACCAACTCCTAAAAGCCTCACCGGACGCGTGCTATCCCAATTTGCAATAAGCAGCTGCTCTGCATAGCTATAGATAACTTCTTCCTCATCCGTGAGATGCGGCAATTGCATGCTGCGCGTGATCACCTCAAAATTGGCATATTTCAGCTTGATATTTATCTGTGAACCCATTATATCCTGCTTTTTCATTCGCCCCGCAAGCCGCTCTGTGATGCGCTTCAGCCACTCAATCAAGCCATCCAAATCACCGATATCCTCAGAGAAAGTATTTTCACAACTGATGCTCTTCGGCTCCCAATCCGAGACAACCTCGCGCCTATCTATCCCGCGCACAACATTATAATAGAACAATCCGACCTTGCCGAAATGAGCCACAAGTTCATTGATACTAAGCCCATACAGCTCCTTTCCGCTATAGATTCCCAGTTTGCGCATCTTTGCCGCCGTCACTTTGCCGATGCCGTGGAACTTCTCTATGGGCAAGGAAAATAGTATCTCCTGCGCGCGGCTTTCGTCTATCACGGTCAGCCCATCCGGCTTCTGAAAGTCCGAGCCTATCTTTGCCAAGAACTTATTGAAGGAAACTCCCGCCGAACAGGTGAGACGGGTCTTGCTAAATATCTCGTCCTTAATCTTTTGCGCGATTGTCTCGGC
>DUNQ01000015.1 GCA_012839325.1 Candidatus Cloacimonadota bacterium | reverse complement strand
TTGGCTCCTATCATTTTGGTTCCACCTTTTATTGATGAAACTCATACTTGCTATTTTTGTACCAGTTTCAAGTGCCATCGTGTACCATTTTTAAATGCCATCTACAGCATCTTCGGCGTGGATATTTCCGCCTTGGAATTACACATGCACAGCGGCGAAAAGTATCGTCTCAGCACAACATTGTTTGACATGGATCTTATGCAAATGCAAGAACTGATTGAGTTTGCGATGACCCTCAACCATGATGAAGACGATGAGAGCGACGCCCCGCAAAACCCTGATGAGTCTGAAACATGGGATGAAATGGAAGAAGACGATTCCAGCCCTGCCGCCATCTTCTCTGCCGCGAAGAATGTAGTAAAAGAGTTGATGGGAATCTTCACCGATATCACAGGCGACGATCTCGATGACGACGAATTCGACGAAGACTGGTTAGACGACGACTTTTATCTTGATGAGGATGATGACAGCGTCGCCATGGATTTTGTCAACAAGCTAAAACGTAGATTGAAGAAGAGCAAGCCCCGCACCGATAGCAGCCAAGATGAGCCCGAATATGACCATAGAGCCGCTCAAGATGGCGAAACTGCCGACTTGCTCAAGCAAATACAAGACATCTTAAATACTCGGACTATCGAAACATCCGGCGAAACACAGCCCGATGATGCAGAAGAGGAACAAAAACCCGATCCTGCAGAATTGATAGAAAAACTAAAGGAACTCCTAAACTCCCACTCTCATCACGATGATGATTCCACAGAGGATGAGCAGACCCACGACAGTGATGACGACACATATTATGAAGACGTAGAAGATCATGACGACCATGAAATTATCGACGGTGAAGACGATCATGAGCATTACAGTGAAGAAGAAGCCGCCGAATTCATAGACCTCGCCCAAGAAATCATCGACACAATATCCGGCTAAGGCTTTGATTAATCCTACAGTTATGAATATTGCATTTTCAAACCGGATCTCGGATAGGCACCTATGACGAAAGGAAAGTTTAAAATGCAGCACATTGTTCAGTCCAATAAAATCTTTGGCGACTCTTCTAAAGATAATAAAAAGAGTCGCCAGAGAACTTTGTATGACCAACGAAATAGATCAAAACAATGAGGCAAAACAGATAAAACAGGAGGAAGCAATGCCCCGCAAGAAGCAAAACAAAATACTGAATAAAGCAGCAAAAGACAGTTTCACGGAGATAATCACAAAAAACCCAATCAAAGACGACTGTTTCGGCAAAGTGCCCAAGGAGCATAACACACTCCAAACAAAGAAGAAGAAAGGCCTGCGCAACCGCATATTAAACCGTATCTTCAGACTAAATAAACCCATAGAAACCTCAGCCAAACCACAAGGCAATTAGATAGGAAAACCAAAACAAAGCCAACACCGAAGCCATCAAAGCGCCGGATCAAGACAAAAAACCAGCCGAGCTCGCTTGAGATCAAATTTGCCTTGACACAAAAACTCATGGAAGTATTAAAGGGGAACAGACGTAAATAATCTCTCACATAGAGAAAAGCAAAACACGATATAACATCAAAATTTAAATGGCATAAAGCATGCCCAAGTCCATCTAAAAGAATAGCTTGCATGCCCAAGCCGAAAACACATCAGATAACTCCAAGAGAGACCCCAAGGCGGTTTTTCCATGACAAAACACAGATATTTTACTTCGATTTTAGTCTTACTGCTCTTAGCTTTCGCTTTGACCGGCTGCATGGACGGTTTGTTTAAATTACAAATTAAAGAAGTGGAAGCTCCCACCTTCAGTCTTGATGAAGACGAGGACGGCACATTTATGCTCACCATGTCTTGCGCCACAAAAGGCGCCACGATTCGCTATGAATACAACGATATGTGGCCTAATGATAATTCCATAAAATACACGGAACCTATTGAAATAAAAGAGAATACCGTAATATATGCCAAAGCTTTCAAAAAGAATCATTTTCACAGCTTGACCTCCCGCTTTTCCAAGAGTTTTAAAGTTGATCCCATGACGATGGAACCCGCCGGCGGTTTCTTTATCACTCCGCCCATCATCACGCTTGAATGTCCCACAGAGGAGATCGAGATCCGCTACACCTTGGATGGCAGCATTCCCACCGAAAAATCCATTCTCTATGAAGCCCCTTTTGTCTTGACTTCAAATGCGAAAATGATTGCCAGAGCCTTCAGGGAAAACTGGAGTCCGAGCAGCATTGTTGAAGGTTTGTTCAACATCAGTGAAGTAGCCTCCGAGATGGCTTATATCCCCGGCGGGACTTTCACCATGGGCAGAACCAGAGGGGATGGCGAAAGCGACGAATATCCCGCCCACAGCGTTGATATAGACTCTTTTTACATGGATAAATACCCCGTCACAGTCGGACAATATTACTTGACGATGGGCTATAATACCGACTACAGTTATCACATAAAGATGGACGTTCCCGCCACCGGAAATTGGGGATACGCCGTCAAATATTGTAACCTGCGCAGCATGGCTGAAGGACTCACGCCGGCATACAGCCTCCATGGCTCCACAAATCCCGCCAATTGGGGCATTGTTCCCGCCACGGAGAGCGATTCCTCATGGAGAGACATGGTTTGCGATTGGGACGCCGATGGCTACCGCTTGCCCACCGAGGCGGAATGGGAATATGCAGCGCGAGGCGGTTCACACTCGGCTGACTTTCTCTACAGCGGCTCGGACGACATAAATACCGTGGCATGGTATTATGGAAACTCGATGAACGCCCTTCATGACGCAGGCGAAAAGATGCCCAATTCGCTTGGAATATATGACATGAGCGGGAATATCAGAGAATGGTGTTGGGATTGGTATAAAGCCGATTACTATGAGAGTTCTCCCACACAAAATCCCAGAGGTCCCGATAGCGGACTTTATCACGTTTTACGCGGCGGATACTGGGAAGACTATCCGGCAAATTGCCAAGTTTCACACCGCTTCATTCATGTTCGCCCATACACAACGAGTTACGCCAACGGCTTCAGAGTATGCCGCTCTGCAAAATAAGGAGAGATCTCATGAAAAAAGCCCAAATTATTAGCACGATTATCCTACTTTTATCAATGCTATTTTGCTTAACGAGCTGCATGAAAGGGATTACATCCCCCTCCATCCCAAGAGTGGAAAGACCCGCCATATACGTGAGCATCGAAGAGGATGGCGAGCCAAAGCGTATCACTATCTTTTGCGAGACAGGCGGCGCCTCAATCTATTACACCTTGGACGGTAGCGAGCCCACAAATAAATCTACAAAATACACAGAACCCTTTGAGGTACATAAAGATCTTACCATCAAGGCAAAAGCATTTAAAAAGGACATGAAGGCGAGCGACACAGAATATAGAGTGCTCTATTTTCAAGCCGCAGCGGTGATTATAGACCCGCCCGCCGGCATGTATGCTTCCCCTCTTACGGTGACGATGGAGTGTCCCACGGAGGGAGTGCAGATTTATTACGCCACCGACGGCAATTGGCCTACACCGGAATCAAATCGTTATGATGGCCCCATTGTACTCAATTCAAACACGATAATCAGAGCGATGGCTTACAGGGTGGACTGGAGTATCGGCAAATACAGTGATCAAAGATATGGTGTGGTGAATACGAATTTCGAGACTGTTCTGATTCCCGCAGGAAGTTTTAATATGGGTAGAACGAAAGGGGACGGCTGGACTCATGAGCTTCCGGTTCACAATGTAAGTCTAAATTCTTTTTATATAGATAAATATCCCATCACACAAGGCGAATATCAGCTCATTATGGGCACAGACCCCGATTTTGATTATATGGCTGACGCAAAGAAACCTGTCAACGATGTGAGCTGGAATCATGCCATAAAATATTGCAATCTACGCAGTATAAACGAAGGTTATACACCGGTTTACAGCCTCTTTGGCTCCACGAATCCCGCTGATTGGGGCGATGTGCCAGAGCTCGGCGATGTTTCCTGGGATAGCGTTGTATGTGATTGGAATGCAAATGGATATCGTCTGCCCACCGAGGCGGAATGGGAATATGCCGCACGCGGCGCTCAAAACTATCCTGATTACCTTTATAGCGGCTCGGATGCTTTGCAGAATGTGGGATGGTATTTCAATAATTCCGAAAATCTTTTGCAAGATGTGGGAACTCTAAGCCCCAATTCACTCGATATTTACGATATGAGCGGGAATATCAGAGAATGGTGTTGGGATTGGTTTGACGAAGCCTATTATGCTAATTCTCCCTCCGATAATCCTAAAGGACCGGACAGTGGGGAATATCGCGTTTTGCGCGGCGGATATTGGAACGAGCGCAAAATTCATTGCCGAGTTTCTGCCCGAAGCTATCATCCATATCCCTTTGTGACGGGCTTTGGAAATGGTTTCAGGGTGTGTAGAACGGCGCCGTAAGACGAATATAACGTTGGATTCGACACGTCCCCGTGTCGAGCTTTGTCATAGTTGCGATGTCATCCATCTAAGCGGTCGGTGTGGCAACGCCCCCGTTGCCACGAGCGTCACCAGGCAAACCAAAAAGAGGTGGTCTATCTGACTAACACACCAAATTCACAGGCACTGCGAGCATATCCCATTGCTCCCCCATTAGATACAGCTTAGCTTCCGCCTATGATATGCTCATGGCTATGACCATATCATGACCACATCATGACCAGAATCCAATAAGGAAGCAATCGAAAAAACCTCAATTTCAGCCAAAAAACAGAGCAAAAGAAAGATAAGCTTGATTTACCTTGACAGCCCGGCGCATAATATTTTGCTTGATATACTAATATCCGCTTTGCGAGGTGTTGTATGGAACTGAAATTAGTCGCACTTAACTTTCCCGAGGATTGCAATATCATCCTTGGGCAGAGTCATTTTATCAAAACCGTTGAGGATGTCTATGAGGCCATGGTCAATAGCGTTCCCGGCGTTGAATTTGGTCTTGCTTTTTGCGAGGCTTCGGGACCTTGTTTGATCAGAAAGGACGGCACGGATTCGAACCTAATCGAGATAGCTGTGGACAATATGCGCAAGCTCGGCGCGGGTCATGTGTTCATTGTCGTGATGCGCAATGCCTTCCCGCTCAACGTTTTGCCTGCCATCAAAGATTGTCGCGAGGTGGTAAACATCTTTTGCGCCACCGCAAATCCGGTTCAGGTGATCTTAGCAGAATCTGAACAGGGGCGCGGCGTGCTCGGCGTGATAGACGGCTCCTCTCCCAAAGGCGTGGAATTGGACACGGATATCAGCCATCGCAAGAAATTCCTCTTGGACATAGGTTACAAGCGCTGATGCGGCTTTTTTTGGCATTGGAGCCTCCGCAAGAGATCATAGACGAGCTCTGTCAAACTCTTGTAAGGTTTCAAAGATTCAAACACAACGGAATCAATTGGGTGAAGCCCGAAAACCTGCATCTCACGGTGAACTTTATAGGCGATACCCCGGATCATTTAGTTGATGATTTGTGGGATGAGATAGAGCTTGCCGCAAAGCAGTATCCCGCATCCACTCTCAAGGCGGAAGGCTATGAGCTTTTCCCGGATAGATTCCCGCGAGTGCTATGGCTAAAGCTTTCATCCGACGATAGATACCTGGAAGAACTCAGCCGCAAAGTAAAGCACATCATGCGTGAGAAAGGCCTGGATGTGAACAAGAAAAAACTAAAACTACATGTCACATTGGGAAGGCTCAAACAAGCTCAAAGCCCATATTTTGAGGAAGCCGTGCTTTCTTATCCCATAAATGAACTCATCCAAAAGTGGGACAGGCTCAGCCTTTATGAAAGCTTTTTGTTGCCTAACGGACCCAGATATAAACTTTTAAAACAATATAAATTTGAATAATATGGAGGAAATATGCTCGATAAAAACAAAGATGCAGCCCTGAAAACAGCAATTTCTCAACTTGAAAAGAAATTTGGTGTGGGTACCCTTATGCGCCTCGGTGACAAGCCTCTGCGAGAGGTGGAAGCCATTCCCACCGGAGCTTTTAACCTCGACGTTGCTCTCGGGATTGGCGGAGTTCCCAAGGGTAGGATCACCGAGATTTATGGTGCTGAAGCCAGCGGAAAAACCACGCTTGCACTGCACATTGCAGCCGAATGTCAGAAACAAGGCGGGATAGTTGCATTTGTGGATGCGGAACACGCGCTCGATGTGGCTTATGCAAATCGTCTCGGAGTTCAGACGGATAACATGCTGCTTTCCCAGCCCGATGGCGGCGAGCAGGCATTGGAAGTGACCGAGACCTTGGTGCGCAGCTCAGCGGTTGATCTGGTAATAATCGACTCTGTTGCCGCTCTCGTGCCTCGTCAGGAGATCGAAGGAAACATGGGCGATAGCCACGTAGGCTTGCAAGCCCGACTCATGAGCCAAGCTCTGCGAAAGCTCACGGCGATTGTTGCCAAAAGCAATACGGCGGTGATCTTTATCAACCAAACCAGGATCAAGATCGGCGCGCCCGCTTTTGTGAATCCTGAGACCACCACCGGTGGAGTAGCGCTGAAATTCTATTCCTCGCTGAGGCTGGAAGTTCGCTATGCCGGTGCAATCAAAGAAACCAGCGGCGATGCTCAAGTGATAGGCGCCCGAACCAGAGTGAGAGTTGTGAAAAACAAACTTGCTCCGCCATTTAAGACCGTTGAATTCCCCATCATCTTTGGTCAGGGTATTTCCCACCTCGATATTCTCTTGAACATGTCCGTAGATCACGACATCGTTAAAAAGAGCGGTTCTTGGTATGCCTATGGTGATGTGAGGCTCGGTCAAGGTGCAGAAAATAGTAAAAACTTCTTAACTGAGAATCCTGAAATCATGCAAGAGATTGAAGATAAATTGATTGCCATTATCAGCCCTGAAGAATTCGACGGCGGTGAAGAACCAGATGAAGCTGACGATAAGGGAAAAGAATAAGAGAAATTCTATTGTCATCTTGGATGAAATTGAGTGGGGGGTTCTGCCTGTCAGAACCCTTTGCCATTTGTTTCCATTTGGCGATGAATTAGAGATAGAGCCAGACGAGGCTGAACTTCTAAAAAAGGAGCTGGAAAAGAATGCCTGGAGCATGTTAGTGGGATATTTGGCAAAAGCTGAGCATTCTGCCTTGCAAAGCCGGCGCTATCTGAAAAGACACGCATTTCACAACAGCATAATTGAGCGCTGCGTAGAGCTTTGCATACAGAGGAAATATATAGATGATCGGCGTTTTGCGGAGATCTATGTGCGAAACTATCTGCAAAAAGGTAAGAGCCGGCGCTATGTGGTTCAAAAGCTCTATGAATTTGGAATAGGCAGCGAAATCTCTGAAGAATTGGTGACGAAGCTTGAAGATCGCGAGCTTTCCGCTTCTCTTTTGAAAGAACAGATTGTCAGACTTCTGCGCAGACACAAAAATGAAGAACCGTATAAAAGAAAGGAAAAGACCTTTAGCTCTCTATATCGTAAAGGCTTTACTATGGACGATATAGCACCTATTTGGAACGAGCTTGTGAGGGGAGATGATTAACCCGCGCTTGGTCTATATCCTTCTTTTGCTCGCCCTATTGAGCGCATGTGCGCATCCGGGATTCAACCAATATCCCCTCAGCAAGAAATATCCGAATTACCGCGATCTGCCGGAAGATATCAGCAATCTCATGCAGGCTAATCCTCAGCTTATCCGCCATAGAATAATCGGCTTTTCAGAGGATGGCAGGCTCCCCATCTACGCGATAGAGGTGGGAAGCGGAGAGCGAAACATTCTGCTCATTGGTCAGCATCACGGCGATGAGGTATTGGGAACTGCGCTCGCCATGCACCTCAGTAAAAGATTGGTGCAGAGGAAAAAAGAAGAGCGCATCGCCAAGATTTTGGATGAATATACGCTGTGGATTATTCCCAGCATAAATCCGGATGGATGGCAATTGGTGGTGGATGGAGAGGCGCGTATCAAGCGGAAAAACAATAGAGATACGGACTTTAACGGCAAGCTGGATGTGCGCACGGATGGGGTGGATCTAAACAGAAATTATCCCATATTCTGGGATTTGGATCAAGAGACAAATATACTCAGTCCATTTTATAAGGGCAATGCGCCGGCTTCGGAATCCGAGGTGCAGGCTGTGATCAGCTTTGGGCGAAAGGTGGATTTTGAGCTGGCAATATTCTATCACTCATCCGCTACGGGACGCCTGAATGAGAGGATATTCTTGCCGGCTGTGAAAAAGAAGGACGAGCGTTTTAAGCGTTTGGAGGAAATCGCAGATTTCTATGCAAATCAGTTGCCGCGAGATTACTTCAAGGGTAGTTATACCCTGCATAGAGGGGTGAGCTCTCGCGTGGGCAATGCGCGCAACTTCTTCTATCACGGTTTGGAGGTAGATGCCATGTTGGTGGAGATAGGCGGGATCAATAAAAAGGGGCGCAGCATCATACATCCGCCGGCTAAGATCTTGCGCAAGATACTGAAGCGACAGGAAAAAGCCTTTATCAGCCTTTTGGAATTTCTTCTTTAAATAGTAGTTCTTTTAGTATGGCTTTAGCGTGAGTCTTGGCGCCTCGCCCTTGCTCAGAAACCGCTCCCGTGCAAGCCGGGCAGCCACTCTCACATGTGCAGGCAAAAACCTGCTCCAATGCCGCTCTGAGCACATCCTCTTGAATATCATACAGCTTTTTACTCAGCCCCGTTCCGCCGGCTACTGCGTCGTAAATTGCCACAAAATAGTTGCCGCGAGCAAATCCGCTTTCCTTGCCGAAATGTATGCCGAGATCGCGTGGATCGCACATGATAAAGAAAGGCGCAATGTTGTGGATGAGATATGCCATGCCGC
The DNA here is from genome assembly GCA_012839325.1 of Candidatus Cloacimonadota bacterium. Classification (GTDB taxonomy): domain Bacteria; phylum Cloacimonadota; class Cloacimonadia; order Cloacimonadales; family Cloacimonadaceae; genus UBA5456. Next base: position 16,438 of record DUNQ01000015.1, on the reverse strand, counting down.
TGATTCCGCTTTGGATCATGATGCGCTGTTCTGCCAAGGCATGGCATCGCGGGCAGAGCGTGGTGAGGTTTGAGGGATGGTTTGCAGCGGCGGGGTCATCAAAATTGCGGAAAGGCACAATGTGGTGAACGTGCCAAGTTTCCTTGTTTTCGGCGAGTCCGCAGTGTGTGCAACGATGAGCATCACGGGCGCGGATGGTCTTGCTTAGTTTTGCCCAGTTTTTGCCGTAATCGTTGGGATCACTGTTCCATAGCCCTTGAGCGCGCACTCTTTCAACGGTTTCCTCGCTGAGCTGAATCCACCATGCTTTGGTTTGCATTTCGCGCTCGGGTAAGTCTAATTGGCGCACTCCCAGCTTCTCTAAATTCGCTATACGTATCATCTTGAAGCCCGTCACTTGCGAGCGCACTGTCACATCGGCAAAGTGTTTGCTTCCCCAAGTTAGTAATTGATTCCTGTATATCTTTTCCGGGATTATGGTGGTATTTTTGATGGCTTGTGTATAATAATCGGCTTCTATGGGTTCTACTCTTACGAGGTTTTCGATTAGGTCTAAATCCTTTACAATCCAGCTTTCGCCTTCGTGGAGGTAGATGGCGTGGGGGTGGGTGAGCCAGTGGGCGCTATCCAGATCCACGAAGCCTATGCTCTTGTCTTTGTGTAAGATAGGAAGCTGTGCAGAGGCATTGCGCAGGGAGACTTTTGCGGCGGGAAAGTCGTTTATTATTCCCACATATCTCTTGCCGGCTTTGCGGATTTTGCCGTCTTCTGCCAAGATATCTAAATAGCCGCTGAGCTCAGGATATTCCATATCGCCGAAGCTTTCGCCATCCTTAAAGGAAAGTTCTGCTACTGCGGTGTGTAAATGCTTGAGCAAAATCTCGGTATTTTTGGGATCAATCAGCGCCATCTCGGGGCTGTTTTCCCAGAGATATTCGGGATGGCGGCAGATGTATTGATCAAGCGGGTTTGCGGAGGCTACGAGTATTGCAAGGGATTTGCGTCCTTCGCGTCCCGCTCGCCCGGCTTCTTGCCTCACTCCGGAGATGCTGCCGGGATAGCCGTTTATGATGGCGAGATCCAGCCCGCCTATATCTATGCCGAGTTCTAATGCATTTGTAGAGACCACCATCTTGATTTCTCCCTCTCGCAATTTGCGCTCTATCTTGCGGCGCACGCTTGGGAGATAGCCGCTGCGATAGCTTTGCACCTGATGCTGTTTATCGCGAGGGATGTTTAAAAGAAGGGTTTCCACGCTGCGGCGAGAGATGCTGAAGAGTATGCTCTGCAAAGGGTATTTGAGGGCAAGGCGAGCTATGCGCCCGGAGTCCATGAGCGAGCTGCGTCTTATGCCCAAATCCTTGTTTGTTAGCGGCGGATTGTAGATGATATTTATCCTCTCGCCTTGAGGTGAGCCATCTTCGGCTATGTGGATTACATCATCGGCAATTAACTCTTGCACAAAGCTTTGCGCATTGGCAAGGGTTGCAGAGGTGCAGATGAATATGGGCTTTACGTTATAGATTCGGCAGATGCGCTTCAGGCGCCGGATCACGCAGGCAAAGTGTGAGCCAAAAACGCCGCGGTAGTAATGCACTTCGTCTATTACAACATATTTTAAGCGCGAGAAAAAAGAGCTCCAAAGCCCGTGGTGGGGCAGGATTCCAAGGTGTAGCATATCGGGATTTGAAAATACTATATTTGCCTCTTTGCGAATGCTGTGGCGGCTGTCCGAGGGGGTATCTCCGTCGTAGATCGCGCCGCGGATGGGAAAGGGTGAATTGCGGCTGAGTTCTCCCATTTTGAGCGCTTGATCCTGCGTGAGCGCCTTGGTGGGAAAAAGCAGGAGCGCACGGCTTTGTTTATCTTGTAATATGCTTTGCAGTATAGGTATCTGATATATCAGGCTTTTGCCGCTGGCTACGCCGCTGGAGATCACTACATTCTTGCCGGAAAAGATATGGTTCAAGGCTTTTGCCTGGTGAGAATATAGCTCTTCAATGCCGTTTTCCTTTAGTAGTTTTACCAGTTCTTTGTCTAATTGAGGCGGCAGCGGTGAGCTTATCTTTTCATTGGCGGGGTGTATGTGTGTGGATACTATGTTTTGCCTAAAGCGAGGCGAGGCGCTCAGCTCGTGATGAAATTCATCCAATGCGGGGAGCTTCTTTCTTCTTAACATTTAATGAGGGAGGATTATTTGGCGAAAGACTTGGCTTTGTTCTTGGCAGGTGATCTTAAGAAAGTATATGCCGGAGCTCAGCTTGAGTGAGCGGCTGTCAAAGCGTTTGATTCCCCGTTCTTTATGTATCCTCTGTCCGCGAAGGTTATATATTCCAAGCTCAAAATTGTTCTTATGTTCCAAGATGAAATAGTCGCGGGCAGGGTTCGGGAAGGGGCGCAAGGGCGTAAGGGTCTGGTCTTCTACGCTCACCGATTTGCTCTGTCCTACCACCTGAATGTGATCTATATAAAGGGCGAGAGCATCTAATGAGCAGCAATTCAGCGCAAAGCGAATTTCCTGATTGTTATATAATGAGAGGTCGAATTCAAGCTCTTGCCAAGTGCTCTCTACGAGCAGGTAATTATCTGTATGTAAGGGAATAAAGTCCTGTGGATCGCTGCCCGTGTTTGAGATCAGAACGCGAATTCTCTCGGCGCCGTAGTCGCTGCTCAATCTACCGGCAAAAAAGCTTAGTTTGCCTTGGCTTTTAAAGGTGAAAACAGGGGAAATCAGCCAGTCGTCATTAGGCGGCTGTGTGGCTGCAAGCGAGATCAGAAATTGCTCGCCGGAAACATAAGAAGGCATGGGCAAAGGCGGCGTGCAATCTTGTGGAGAAAATACCATCCAGCCCAGTGCTTCGCCTTCATGAGGGAAGTCTATATCTGAAAACCCCCAGTTTGGCGCACCGTCGAGATCAAGATTGATATATGGATCGAGGTCAATGCTGAAGGGAGGATAATTCTCAAAACTCTCAAACAAAATGCTCGATATATCACGCTCTAAACTGTGGATGAGATAGGGTTGGGAGGGCGGGGAGAGTCCTTCATGGGTGTAAAAAGCTTGAACGTTGTAGAGGTAGTCCATGGTGGGCGAGATCGCTGAGTCTTCATAAAAGCACTCTTGGCAATCTCCTATATTCTGTCCGTTGCGGTTGATAGTATAATATTGTGGCGCATCGCCTGTCGGAGCTTTCCAGAAGAGTTTGTTGCTCGCTCCCGCGGCGTGTCCATAAAGTGCGCGTGGGATGCGCGTACTTTCATCGTCAGAAAAGTGTAAGCGAAGGTGGTTGAGGGCATTAACTTCGGTGCCTGTATCAGGGGGGGTGTAGGGGTCGGGCTCTTCGTTCATGCTTCGCCATCTAAGTGCACGATTGTTTGTAACCGGCCATACGAAAAACTTGTCCGAACTATGTCCCACAAGCGGGTTGTGTTCAGAAACTGCGATGAGGAGGTTGCTCGTTCCGTCATAGACAAAAGAATAGTCCAAAGGTATTTGTAGCCAGCCTTCACCTGTCATGCCTCCCAAAAGCCATTCTTGCTGAAGGCTGCCGTCAAAAACGAGACTCATGGCGCTCACATCAATCCAATCTGTGATGATATTTTCAGAGCAATGCCCCATGATTATGCGCCAATCTTTATTTGGCTCAAAGAAGAGGGAAGAATTGATTTCATAGTGGAAGCTTATCTTTGTTATTTGCCCTTGATAGCCTATATCGCCGGGATAGAGAATCTGTTGGCTATAGCTGTATCGCGCTAATGGACTGATGGGCAATCCGCTAAGTGAATCACCCGCATAACCGATCTCAATATGTTGGGCAAAAAGCAGGCTGAAGCTGATCAGGATGGATATGGCAAGCAGCATTCTGATATTGGAAAAAACAGCATGGTGCGAGGTTTGCCACATAATCTATCCTTATATCAATACATCATATCGCAAAGAAGTTGTTCCCGCTTTCTTTAGCAATCAATCCTTTGAGTTCGAGATTGGTAAGTATGGTTGAGAGTCTGCCTACGGGGTATCCGGTTTTGATGAGAATCTCATCGAAGCTGCTGTTATCTTCCTGTGTTTTGAGCATTTGATAGATCTTTTGCTCATCTTCGCTTAGTGCAACTGCGATCTCACTTTGCTTTTCCTTTTCGGGCTCTAAGCCCAATAGATAGATGAGTTCTTCGGAGCAGTCGATCAGCGATGCGCCGTTTTTGATCAGATGATTTGGTCCTTCGGCATTCATATTATTGACATTACCGGGGAGCGCGCAAACGTCAATCCCTTGTTGTATAGCGTTTTTGGCGGTTAAAAGTGCGCCGCTGCTGATGGGACCTTCTACTACAAAAACGAGATCGGAAAGAGCGCTGATGATCCTGTTCCTTGCAGGGAAGTTCCATCTATCCGGCTTTGTTCCGGGCTCATATTCGCTTACGAGCAAGCCGGTTTCGCATATACGCTTTGCCAGTTCGTTATTTTGGGCGGGGTAGATCTTTTCTAAGCCGCATGCCAAGACGGCGATGGTATTTGTTCCTTCTCTTAAGGCTGTCGCATGTGCTATGGTATCGATTCCCAGTGCCAGTCCGCTAACTATGCAAACCTTTTGGCGGCAGACGGGTGCGATGATCTTTGCGCTGATCTCTCTGCCATAAGCGCTGGTCTTGCGCGTGCCTACCACGGCTAAATGTTTCTTTGCTTCAAATGCTGAAAGATCCCCGCGATAGTAGAGGATGATGGGCGGGGCATAGATGTTTTTGAGGCGGCTGGGATATTCGTGGTAGTTCAGCGTCTTGATCTCGTGATATTCCATCATCTTTTGGATTTGGGCGATGTTCTTTGGCAGGGTGAACTTTTGCAGATGTTCGGCGCTTTCCCTTTTCAGAATACCGCTTTCATAGATGGGGTGGCTTTTTTGTCCTACAAATTCACAAGGATCGGGGTGATCATTCAAGAGATTGACCATCTGTCTGCCGGAGATGCCGGGAGTACTCTTAAAACAGAGCCAGGCGAGGTAATCCTGAGAGCTCATTGCGAAGCTTGCACCTTATGAAAGAGAGAGTTTTTCAGCTCGTCTATTCCGAGATTTGCAACTGCTGAGATTGCATATATTGGCTCGGAGGTGATTTCGGCAAAAAGCGCTTGGATTTCGGCTATCTTTTCCTCGCGTTCTTCGGGCGGGATGGTGTCTATCTTGCTGAGCGCGATGCTGAAGGGCCGCTTATCCAAAAAGCTGTCATATTCATTGAGTTCGGCTCTTAGTATCTTAAATGCTTCCAAGGGATCTTGGGAAGAGATGTCTAAGAGATAGAGCAAGATGCTGGTGCGTTGTATATGGCGCAAGAATTGGTGTCCCAAGCCTTTGCCTAAATGCGCACCTTCTATGATGCCGGGGATATCTGCCATCACAAAGTTTTTGTAATCCGAGATGCTTACCACTCCCAGCATGGGCTCAAGCGTGGTAAATTCATAATCTGCGATCTTGGGGCGTGCTGCAGAAACCACGGAGAGTAGGGTGGATTTGCCTACATTGGGGAAGCCCACAAGGCCTACATCCGCCATGAGTTTGAGCACGAGTTCCAGCTGTATTTCCTGCGTGGCTTTACCGGGGGTGGCGTGTCTCGGCGCCTGATTCATAGAGGTGGCAAAATTGATGTTTCCTTTGCCGCCGAATCCGCCTTTTGCCAAGAGTATTTTCTCGTCGTGTTCGGTGATATCGGCAAGCTTTTTCTTGCTGCCGTCTTCTTTTATTTCAAAGATTTCCGTGCCTAATGGGAGCCTGAGAATCAGCTCTTTGCCGGATGCACCGGTTTTGCGTTTACCTGAGCCGTCTTTGCCTTTTTCGGCAAGAAAGCGCTTGTTATAGCGATAGTCCAGGAGGGTATTTAGGTTGTAATCACCCACTGCATAGATGTCTCCGCCGCGCCCGCCGTCTCCGCCGTCAGGTCCGCCGCGAGGTACGAACTTCTCGCGCCTGAAACTCACGACGCCGTGTCCGCCATCACCGGCTTTTATCTTTACTTTTGCATAGTCTATAAACAATGTATTACCTCGGCTGTTTAGGCTTCCATCTCATCAAGCGGGATGTTCAGCTCATCGGTTCCGGGAACCACAAAGCGTCCGTCGCGGATGATGTCTTCTCTTGTGCCGTCGTGCTTGATTACAGAGATGAATTCAAGCATCTCATAGGGCAGGGTGATGTCTGTATGTGCCATACAATAAGCGTTTAGGGGGTCGGTCTTGCGCAGGATGGACTTCTCGTTATCCACTGCGATCATTTCCTTACCATTGTAGAAGCTTGGGTGCGGCGCGTCTTCTTCATGAGAATAACAGGTATCGCCTATGGCAAAGTGAGGGCCCATCTTTTCTATTATCAGTATGGGCAAGAGGTGCATGATGTCATGCTTTTTGGCGATCTGATAGGCGGTGGTATTTGTGCCGATGGCAAATTCGCCTATGGGCAGGGTTTCGTGCGGGAGCAAGAGGTTTTCGTGTATGTATTTCTTGCCTTCTTCCATGTCTGCATAGTTTGTGCAAGAGTAGTCCTTTACCCAGCCGTCTTCAAAGGTGATTTTGAGGTTGAAATAGCGCAGGCCTTCCAGGTAGATATCTTCCACGTGCAGCGTGCCGTTTGTGTCCTTAAGCACGGGAGAGGTGAAGACTTCGCCAACGGGGATGTTCACGTCTGCCACGCAATTCTCAAAAAGTGTTTCCTTTTCGGGATCACCCAGCTTGTGCATCTTTACCATGATGTCGGTATCATTGCCGGCTTTGCCTTTTACGTGGACGAAATCCGCCGTATCCAAGACGTCGATAATGTTTTGCTGGATGCGGGCATAGGTGTTGCTATCCAGCAGGTTGATCTTCATCGTATCGGCAAAGATTTCGGGGAACTTCTCGCCTATTTCCAAAGAGGGGAGCGAGATAATGCTGAAGCTGGATTCGTCTTGCTTGTAATAGCGATTGATGATCTCACCGAGCTTGGCGCTGCGCTCGCGGAGTAAACCTTGCTGTTCATCGCTGAGCTTGAGTGTGCTGCTCTTGCTTTCGGGGCTGAAGGGCTGTTCGCCGAAGAGCTCTAAATATAGAGGACCTGCCTGCAAGGCGAGGAGTTCTTGCAGCTCTTCATAGGCTTCTCCATAGACTTTCAGGGAGTTTTCTAAAGACTCTCTATCAAGAGTGAGTGCAGAGTCATAGCGATGATCATAGCCAAATTGGCGATTAATGCCATTTGCATGGGGCATGGGCATGAGCGCCTGAATTCCGCGCTCTTCCAGTTTGTCTATCATGAGGCGTCCTAAAGCTTCCATTCCCACGGGTATCATTATATTTGCATACTTCTTCTTGCGGTAGTCTTTTTGGGCTCTTACAAAGCCGTCTATCCAGCTTTGCACGAAGAACTCAGCCAGATGTTCTATGTCTTCTTGGGGATACTCTCTCATGAAATCTGCCATTGCCAGGTCGTATTCGGAGAGGTAGGTGCCATAGCGGTAGAGATAGCGGTTGTCGCTGAGATCGGAATTATAAACGATGTCGAAGTAGAGCCTTGCCTGAGGGCTGAAACGCTCGTATATGCCATGTCTTACCATGATGGACAGGTCTTTTTCTATCTCATCTCTATAGATCTTTACCCATTCATCGTAGTCCGGCTTGTCTTTCTTTTCCCAGATTTGGAAGAATATATCAAGCAAGCTCATGGCAGAGAGGTAGTTATCAGTCTGCAATCTATAGAGTATGCCGAATGAATTTGTATATAATGCGCTGAGCATTGCGCCCATTTCATTGCCGTATAACTCTGTCGCATAGTCCGGATTGGCGATGCTCGTGGGATAGCCGGTTTCGGGATGCAGCTTTGCAAAATAAGCTTGGTTCAGCTCTTGCAGCTTTTCTATGGGGGTAGATTCCAGTTTGGGGTCTTCTTTTAAGATGTTGGCATATTCATGACCTTTGATGATGCGTTCTTGATATTGCTTGAAAAACTCGGCAAAGGCGGCATCTTCGGGGATGTGCGTGTCTTTGAGCTTTGTGAAAAGCTTCTGATAATCTGCTTTCTTTGCTGCTAAATGACTCAAAATTTCTTGGTATTGTAAGGCCATGATCTGTTTCCTCTTTCTTGCTTATATTGTTGTCTATCTATAGGGTTCGCCTTTTCTTTTGTCTGTCAAGAGAGAAAGGGCGAACCTTATATATTAAATCCTTATTCCAACGGGAATGAGTGTATGAACGATGTGATATTAAAGGTGGATAAAACGGCACCCAAAATGATCGTGATAATTATGAATAGTTTGAAATAGTCCTGAGCTTTGAGCATGCTCACCATGTCATGATTTTTGGAAAGATAGGCGCTGGCTGCATAAAACTCTTCGCCGATGAGCGTGTAGTCGCAAGTGGTGATGAAGAAAGGCACCTGCGTAACAGCGTCGGTTGCGGCGATCTGAATGGCGCCGGTTTGGTTACCCGTCTCGGTGAGCAGCAGCGCTTCCGCATTGAAAAAGCCCATGTAGAATATGGTGGCAACTCTTTCGCGCAGGGTGATGCCATTCACTCCGGCGGTGAAGGGGAATTGGTCGTCGCTCACAAAGAAGATGTCGTTTTGATTGTAGGAATCCGGACGTCCTACTTCGCTGTAGGAACTGGAAACCATCTCTTGAGCAAGCGGCAAGACCATGTAATCGCAATGTGGATTGATCAGGCGCACATCATATTCTGCCGTCTTTTTTGCCACTTGGGCGAGCACCATCAAACTGGCAATGGTGCAAACATCTCCCAGCGTTCCCCATCCGGGAACAAACATTACGGGGCGCCCCATCTCGGTGGCACGGCCTATGGCGTTGTCTATCTCCTGAAGCCCTGCGATCGGGCGGATATAGACCTCTTTGACGCGCGTGATATATATGGCATAGACCACGAGTATCATGAGTAGGAGTGTGGCAAAGAAGGTGATGGTCTTTGTGGTGTCAAACCATTGTGAGATGGGGAAGAGCCAGCTGTTATTTTGCTGATCTTCATAGATCTCGGAGATAGTGAAGCCGCCTTTGCCATCGCTGCTCACCACTTTATATTGATAGCTGCGCTCGGCAAAAGACTTGTGTTTCAGCACCCTTTTGAGCCATTCTTTCTCGCTTTTAGCTTCTATAACATCCTTGTAGGCAGGATGGTTCGTGATGAAATCATACTCCGTCTCAGCCATCTGCAGGTGCATGAGCTCTTCACCCGTGATCTCACCTTCGGGGATGCTCTTGAGGCTTGCGATGAGCTCTTCTCTTTCCTGCATCTCAGCCAAAAACTCGGCTTTAGTGTAAGGCAGATCAAAGGAGATCATGTTTTCGGGATCAGTCTCGATGGGGAAGCGAAGTTCAAAGAGGAATCTGCCGCTCTGGGGATCGTAGCCTGATATGGGGCGGAAGACTATGTCCTCATAAGGGATGGTGTGGTCATAAGCGCGGATGAGCGCAGGAGAGCGCATCTCGCTGGAGAAATCCCAATCAGTGCGCGAGCGAACCAGCACATCAAAGTAGGTCTTTTCTATGTTTTGTCCCTTAAAGAAGCTGCTTTGTGGCTGGAATCTCAGGAAATAGTCGTCATAGATAATGTCTTGATAGACCGCATCGTTTTCGTATTCTTTTTTGCCCAAATACTTGACCGTGATCTCCACCTTGAGGTGCTTGCTGTCATGATAATCCTTGGGCAGGTTGTAATAGATAATCTTATCTGTATAGTTCTCTGTGGCGGTTCCGATTTCCTCTCCGGCCACCGTCTTGAAAACGAAGCGCACCTTGTCCACGGTGTAGCCCTCGCTTTCAGAGATCTCATAGTTCAGGCGGATTCTTCTATGCTGTTTGGAGGTATATTCTGCCTGCGTGATATATGCCAGGGGTTTGCCAAAAGAGACCAGCATGCAATCGCCCTTGTCGTTGGGCTTATCCACCACCTTATAGTTGGGCATGATGGGGAGCTGGGAAGCATCCAGATGACGATAGTGTGTTGCCACCACGGCAGCGCTTTGCTGAGCGTAGTCCATATATGAAAGCACGGGGACGAATTCCTGAGGATCGAGGAATGAGGCGTCAAACTCTTCTGAGTGATAGCGATTTGCCCCTCTTGCCATATTGGGCAATTGGAAGATGGGCAGTGCGTTATCTTGCCAATCTTGCGGAAGAATGCCATCATCGCCCACTATGCGCCGCGGGATCATCCAGCCTTCCCAGAGCGCAATATCTGATGCGGCTAAGGAGGGTATCCATTCAAAGTTGATCCTGCCCGGCTTGCCCCTTACATAGGTGACATTCACCGTTGCGGAGGCATCAGGCGCATTGTCTATAGGTTCTAAGCCCAATACTTCGCTATGAGGATAGATGAAGCCTTTTTCATTTACTGCGGCAACTGCATAATAGTATGTCACACCTTCCACGGGGATGGCATAGACACCGTCAAATTGAGTAAGCTTGAGTGCATTAAAGGTGGTCTCATCCTGCTTTACCCTCGTTGAGCGTTTATAGAGATTGCTTGCCTTTGTGATGCCGGCTATGAAATATCTATCCATCACGCTGTTGAGCGTTTCTGCATCCCTGGGAAAGCTTCTAAATAGCGGGCTATCCTCGGGTTGCTTTCTTTCTTTAACAGGCTTGGCGGGCGCAGTTTCAAACTCGATAAGCGGCTGATCACCACTATCATAATAATACAAATATGGCGCCATAACTCCCTGTTTAGGGTCAGATTCGAGGTCGGTTAAAAGGAAGAGAGAGTCCGGGCTCACACCGCGATAGATATTATATTTGATTACTCTATATTCTCTTGGAAGCGGTTTCCATTTCAGGATGATTCCGCTGCCATCATCATTGGGCATATCACTTAGCTCAAAGCCGGTGACTTGTCCGTCCGATATGTCTCCCAAAAGCTGTGCGTACATGCACAAAAAGCTGAGCACCAAAAGTACAACAAGCAGGTGTTTTTTCATTATATCCCCTTATTTCGGCAAGGGCTTGCTTATAGATTAATTAAGATACAAAATATTAATATCCTTCGGCACAAGCGTGATTAAGCTCATGCCGAAGGACTTATTTATACTTACTTCAATATTCCGAAGACATCATTTACCAGGAACTGGATTCTTCCGATGAGCAGCGAGATACGCGCCATCACGGTGAGCCCGAAGGATGCACCGAATCCGATCATCATATACCATTTACCCACGCTTACAAACTTCCCGTAAGCGCCGCTATGGGCTTTCGAGAAGAAGAAGTAGAGCAGAACGGTGATGGTTCCCAGGAAGATGAGAAAGAGATTGAAGGTCTCGATCGGAACCATTGCCTGACGCATCTGAACCAAGATGCTGGCATGAATTCCCATAGGCACTCCCATACCCACGGTCATCATAGAGAACGCGATGGGATAGCGAGAGAGCCAGCCCCACTTACGAGAGAAGCGGGTGAGATAGAGCATTCCCATGATGGCAGGGATGATGAGAATAAACTGATGTTTAATCACAATAGTTTGCCAAACATAAGGTACGAACACTCGATTGTATGTATAGACCAAGCCATAGCCCAGCGAGATACCCACGAGCATCTGCTCTGCTGCTTGGTAGAAGGGGTTATCTTTATACAGGAAGGAGAAAATACACAGCGTGAAAAAAGCTCCAACCAGGTTGCTAAATAATTCGAAACTCATTATTTCCTCCTCTTATTTCTTTGCCGTACGGGCTTTTTGGATGAAATAGCCGATATTACCAAGGATGATGAAGACAATGATCATGATATGCGCGACGCTTTGCGCGTTCATACCAATCCTTGCCACCTTGAATTTATATTCTGTATTATGGGTTTGACGGCTGATTTCTCTATACAGCTTTTCACCCATTTCAGTGCGCATTTCAGGGCTGATATCTCTGATATCGATCTCTATCATATCCTTATCGACCTTCATCAATTTGTTTAAGATATGTATCTGTTCGGGATATCTTGCACTGAATGCTTCATATTCACTTGTTGTATATCTGGCATAATTCTGCGTGGTGATCAGGGTCAGTTTCTTACTGGATTCATCTTCGAGAATCTCACGCCCGAAAGGTCTGCCGGGTAAGATCTTTTCACCATTTTCGTTCAAGGTGTTATCATAATCTATCTTAGGATCTCTATAGGCTGCGAAGATATCCACCAGCTTCTCATATTCGGCTGCACCTTTGAGGCCGGAGAGCATGCCTATGAGCTGTCCTGATTGCAGATAGGGATACATGTCTGCCGCCATTACTGCGGTGACGCCCACTGCAACGTTCAAACCAAACTTGGGTCTTGCATAGACTATCCAAGTTCCGCCCGCGGATGAGCCGGAGAATTCGATTACCAGATTCATCTCGCTATAGTTATTGATTCCACGCATGATGGGCAGGTTTTCCAATTTGCGTCCTTCGGCATCGGTGTTCATGGTATTGGCAATGTTATCGCCCATACCCAAGACCATGGCAAAAGCCTGCGGCTTGTAGCCGAAGTTACAATAGTCAACTCCGCTTTGGATATCCGGATACTCCTCTTTCACCGTGTTTATTGCATAGTCGATGATGGGAGCGCCTGCGGGATACCACGTGAGCATAAAGATTTTTACATTACGCTCGAAGCAGTGGCGCAGGATTGCTACTTCCATGGGGAAGAGTTCCGGCATGGTTGCGGCGTCGTGGTAGAAGCTCAGCAGGATTGCACGATCTTCGCGCCCGGCAAAGCTATCTATCATCTGATAGAGATTTTCTGTAGGTGGTGTGGTGACGTTATCCGAGTCGTAAGGAATCATCAAAGGAATGATGATAGCCAGTGCGACAACGATATATATATATCGGGGATCGAGTTTTTGCATTCTTTCAAATAAGTTCATTTTTGCTCTCCTTTAGATCAATCACCGCCGCCCAGATAGGAGCGTTCGATTCCTAAGAGAATCTTAAGTGAGGTTGCAACCGAGCCGAGACCCACGCCGAGCAAGATGCCGCGCTTTGAGGCAAGGTTAGGAACGTCCAAGATCCATTGTGAGATCTTGGGGAGATGTTTAGAGATTTTGACTCCCAGGGGCACTTGTGCAAGCATCACAACGATTGCAGCGATCAGCAAAACCGTTGCTTCCGGGCTACGTGCGCGGAACGCTTTATATGCAGCAGATGCCATGTAGAAAGCCAAAAGTGAAAACATCGTGGCACTCATGGGCATTTGAACGTTTTCAAATATCCACATAAAGAGCCCGCCCTTTTGGATGCCGCCGATGAAACCGGCAAGGCAGGTGATGATAAAGCTGCCAAAAAAGAAATAGCTATATTGCCATTTTGGCGCTCTGGTTTTGATCTTATTTGTATGCATAAGTGTCAGCGAAAGCACGCCCAAAAGCATGGCAAAAGGTGCCGACGCATAAGACCAAGGCAAAAAGAACTCATGGTAAAATACATCCTGGAGCAAATAGTGGGGGCTGAAAGCCCATCCCACCCAGATTATCCCGCCCAGGATGACGATTAATAGTGGTATTGTCTTCTTCATTGAAAACCTCTTTTATTTCGCTGGCAGAAGCTTGATGAATCCGGTGAGTTCAAAGCTGGAAAGTACAGCTCCTACTATCACAACGGATAGGATGAAAAACTTGAAATAGTCCTGAGCTTTCAGGGTTCCCAAAAGCATAGGCTCACGATTTAGATAGGCGCTGGCAGCATATAATTCTTCGCCGATCAGCGTGTAGTCGCAAGTGGTGATAAAGAATGGAATCTGAGTGACGGCGTCGGTTCCGGCGATCTGCACGGCGCCAACTTGGTTACCCGTCTCGGTCATAAGCAGTGCTTCAGCTGAGAAATATCCCATGAAGAAGTTCGTTGCCATTCTCTCGCGAATCATGATTCCGTTTACCCCTGCCACATAGGCAAATTGAACGTTTGTGAGATAGAACACATTGTTCTTATCGAAGGTATCCGGGCGTCCCACAGCGTAGTGTGCTTCGCGAACGATCTCTTGCGCGATGGGCATGATGATATAGTCATAGCAAGGTACTATGAGCTTGGTATCATATTCCGCAGCACGGCGGGCAACACGACCAAGTATTCCCATTGAAGCGATGGTAGCAACGTCACTGATGGAGCCGTGTCCCATGCAATAGAGCATAGGGCGTCCCATCTCGGTGGCGCGTCCTATCGCATTATCGATTTCTTGCAATCCGGCAATGGGGCGAATGTAGAAGTCTCTGCCTCGTTTTGCCATTCCCACAAATGCTGAAACCACAGCCACAAAGAGCAAGCTTACAAAGAGCGTTACCCATTTATTGTGGTCAAACAAGTTTGAGATAGGCATGTGATAGATCACTTCATCGCCTTCATCTTTGGCATGAGTTTCCACAAAGAGTCCTTTGAGGTCTGTTCTCACCACCATGAAGCTTTGGCTGCGCTGAACAGCGTCATAAGCCTTAAGAACTTGTTTGATACGCGCGCGATTTCCGGCATTCATTGCACTTTGCACCACTTCATTATCGGTGTGAGCTTTAAGCGTTCTTTCAAAGTGATCAAGCTGAGCAGCTATCATCGCCATCTCTTCATCGCTTGCATCTGCCTTCAGCTCTTCCAATTCAGCGATCTTAGCTTTGGCATCAGCGATGGTTTTCTCATACATCTCTTTTGCTCTATCGGCAAAGATGCTGGTCTGGATCATCACCTTATTTTCCTTATCCCAAGTGAAGTCCACAACATGGCTCATCAAGGTGACGGGCGCACGTCTTTCACCGGCGATCAGGGGACGAGTCGTACGCTGCGTCGTTCCATCGGGCATATTGATATGCATCACCATCTCATCGCCTTCTGCATAAGCTATTCCATTTACCAATTTCTGAGCATTTGCAGGATAGGGGATGGTGACGTCCAAAGAGTTATCGAAGGAAGTATTGCGCATAACGAGGCGCCAATCGGGCGAATTCATATACTTTCTATATACCACGTTATAGATACCGGATACATCGCGATCATTGCGATAGAGCGCTGTTCCCGGCAAGAGGGCAAGCATGCCTTCATCAAAGATGAGGTCTTGCTCTATGATATAATCTTCCGGGATTTCAGGCGTGCCGATAAGCGTGATCTGAGTTTTGAGCCCTTTTCTTGCATCATAACCTTCAGGAAGCTTGAGAACTATACTGTTATCTAAATAAAACTCTTTAATCTTGGCGAGCTCTTCCCCGGTTTCGGGATCAAAGAAGCTAAACCAAATTATGTCCACTTCCTGATTTTCGGTTAAGTTAAGCTGATAGTTCACGCGTAGACGACTGCTTTCTCTATTAAGAGCAGTAGTTTTTGTGATGAAGCAGATGGGATGATCCCAAACTACTGTGAGCCTATCGCCCTTATCGTTTGGCTTATCTTCCACTATGAAATCTGTGCAGCGCGGCAAGGCATCGCTATTTAAGATGCGTGGTGCCGAAAGCTCTGAAAATGAAGATGATCCATAATAGTCGGTCAGTTCAATCGAATATTGGGAGCTTTGAAAAAGCCCGATCTCATCGCCAACTTCAATCTTATTGTGATTTGGCAAGGCACCGCCGCCTACTTTACCTTCCGCAACCACCGTTCCTGATGATTGAACAAAAGCTTCGTAAGCATCGTCTTCAAGCGCAAAATCTTCTGCCTGAGCGGGAACGCGCCAAATGCGATATTGGATTAAAGCATTCTTTTCAACCGGATATTCCCATTCAAACTGCATGGTCTGAACATCTTCCAGCGCAACGCTATAAAGCGCAGGTGAAGGATCCGGCTTATTTGGCATGGGGATGGCGCTCTGCACTTCGGCATGAGGGAAATATCTCTGTCTTTCATCGACAGCTACTACAGTGTAATAATATTCCACACCGGGTTTGAGCATCGCAACCACAGTTTGCTGATTTGCCTTAAGAGCTGCATAGCTATTTATCTCATCGGCTTCGGGATCAGTTATCAATTGTTTGCTACGCTTGTAGAAATGGCTACGCTTGTTCACCGAGATCAACTGATATTTATCCAAAAGGGTAGCGGTAAACTTCAGGTCTCGAGGAGGCTTTCTAAAGAGGATTCCATCTTTAGGCTGGCCTTTTTCTAATTTAAGTTTGGCGGGAAAGCTAACATCCGAAATCTCGCTGGGCGAATTATCATAATAATACATCCGATCGGAAGCTACGCCGCTTTTTGGATTTACCTCAATGGTTTCCAAATAGAAAAGCTGATCGGGTTCCGTACCGCGATAGACTCGGTATTCAATGATTCGTTTGCTGCGATGAAGCGGCTCCCATGAAAGGATAAGTCCGCCACCGTCATCGGCTTCAATATCCGATACGGTGAATTCTGCAACAATGTTGTCATCTCTGTTTTCCTTCTTTTCGGCTTGTATCATCACGCTTGAGAGGATAAAAGCAAAAAGCAGGAAAAGGATAAGGCGACGTTTGTCTAACCTCATACGTTTCACTCCTATTTTTACATTAACA
>DUNQ01000102.1 GCA_012839325.1 Candidatus Cloacimonadota bacterium | reverse complement strand
TCAAAGGTTCCGCCGCCAAAGTCATATACGGCTACCTTTTGCTCTTTCTTGTTTTCCATTCCGAATGCCAAAGCAGCAGCGGTGGGCTCGTTGATGATGCGTTTCACATCCAAGCCTGCGATGCGCCCGGCATCCTTGGTGGCTTGACGTTGGTCGTCATTGAAATATGCCGGAACCGTAACCACAGCTTCGGTGACGGTCGTGCCGAGATATGCCTCAGCGGTTTCTTTCATTCTGGTCAAGACCATTGCCGAGATTTCCTGCGGAGTAAGGTCTTTCTCCTCATTCTTGAGGCTCACGGCTGCTTGGTTTTTGATTCCTGAGATTACTTTATAGGGAACTTGCTTGATTTCTTTATCAACTTCAGAGAATGAGCGTCCCATAAAGCGCTTGATCGAAAATACTGTATTTTCAGGATTGGTAACAGCTTGGCGCTTTGCCAATTGCCCCACCAATCTCTGTTTATCTTTAGTAAATCCAACTACAGAAGGAGTGGTTCTACTGCCCTCGGCATTGGTAATAACCACGGGCTTCCCACCTTCTACGACGGAAACACAAGAGTTTGTGGTTCCAAGGTCAATTCCTATTATTTTTCCCATTTATTCCTCCTGGGCTATGTTTAATTTTCCATTTGATACGGCAACTTGCACGGCTCTTATCACTTTATCGTGCATGGTATAACCGTTTTTTATAATAGCTGCTACGATGTTTTCATCATACTCGCTGGGAATATGGCTGAGCGCATCGTGAAATTCGGGATCAAATTCCTCGCCTAAAGCTTCGATTCTCTTAACCCCTTCATTTTCTAAAGCGTTTAAAAGCTGTTTTTCTATGAGCAATACCCCTTTACCAAAGGGAGTTTCTAAGTCCTCTTCTTTGGCTTGGGCAATAGCTCGTTCAAAGTTATCTACCACATCACAAACCTTGAGTGCCAGCTCTTGGCTTGCGTGGCGAATCCAATCAGATTTCTCCTGATTCGTACGATTTCGATAGTTCTCAAATTCTGCCATAGTTCGCAGATATTTATCTTTCATGGCTTCAAGCTCGGCTTCCGGGTCTCTTTCCGCCTCTTGGGCTTGCAAAAGCTCTTCATCCGGCTTAATGTCGTCTTGTTTCTTTTTCTTCTTTTCCTTAGCCTTGTCCTGCATCATTTCATTTCCTTAAATAATTTATCTTTTGGGAACTACCATTCCCCTCTTTGTAGTCTCGGTAATAGTCCTTGAAATATCACGAATGAGTGGGATAAGCTTGCGATAGTCTGTCCTCGTAGGAGCTATCACGCCCAAATATCCCGGTATTCCAAAAACCTCGTAGCGTGCATATATAAGCGTAAATATCTGCCAGCCGGGCTCTGCAAAGTCCTCACCCATGAGTATATTAACGCCATCAACTTCGTTTTTACGCATGAGCTTAAGCAGATAGTCCTGCCTTTGAATCAGATTCATAAAGCTCAGTATGTTTTCCTTGGAATCAAATTCGCTTTGCTCCAAAAACTTTATACTTCCATCGAAATGGATGAAGAAATCACTTATTTCCATGAAAGCTTTGTGTAGCTCACCCAAAAACTGACTGAGCAGATCACCATCGCCGCTGGCATATTCTTGCATATCCACCAAAACTCTATTGGCAATGTCGTATATGCGTAAACCGACAAGCTCTTCATTGAGATATCTCACGAGCTTCTTGAGCTGTTGCTCGTTGATATCATAATCACTGCGCATGATCACGGTCTTATCAAGGCCACTATCGAGGCTCATTACAAAGAGTAGCTTTCTATCGCCAATGCTGAAGACTTCCAGCCGGGATAGATATCCGCTGGATACCTCAGGTTCGGCTACGAAGGAAAGCTGATCCGTCTCACGCGCCAAAAGCTGCATGATATAATGAAGCGAACGAGGCGTATCCCTGTAGCTACGATGCATCAGCTCGCGCAGGGTGTCCATTCTCGTATAAAGAATCTTCCTATGTTCAGGCTCTATATAATCGAGATACCTTCTATATCCGCCAATGGTTGGAATCCTGCCTGCTGAAGTATGCGGCTGGTATATCAGATCCATTTTTTCCAATTTATTAAGATCCAGCCTCAGCGTGGCAGAGCTTACATCCCTGATATATTTCTCGCTGATTACCCGTGAAGATACGGGTTCACAACTCAATATATACTCATCAACCAATGCGCTTAGCGTATCGATTAATCTTGCTTTACTCTTCTTCATGGTAATCGCCTCTTTCTTATTTATTAGCAATCGATGCTTTCAACTGCTAACAAAAGACAAGTTAATCCAAACCGCTTAATTGTCAATCAAAATGTTAGAGTGCTAATTTATTTTTGGGAATTTTGAGAATTTTATACTATGCTTTTTCCATTACAACAACTTTTAAGGCTTAAAACTCAACTGCAGCATATCAGTAAAAGAAAACATTACACTTGACAGAATATGCAGATTTAAGAGATTTGTATTATACCTTTTGGATGCTTTACCAGATAATCCATCACGCAAAACAGATCAGGAGAAAGCCATGATAACAGTAACTCTCACCCTTGTCATATCCTGTTTAATATGCCTGTTGCTAATGTCTCTAACTGTGGATAGCAGTGAAGATTCTGCCCCGGAACAGATCAAGCCCATTTCGACGCGCCTAGGCATGCTTGATATCACCATCGATCCGCGCATGGAATTGTTAGCCGTGCTCCAATACCTCAGCGGCAGCGAAATGACCATCCCTGATTCCGATGGGTATGCTCAGTCTATAGACACTTGGTTTGCTGATTTCAAATCCCACCCGGTGCTGTCCCGGCTCAAAAGCTTAGAGAAACACGGTTATCGCTATGACCTGCCGGTAAGCAGCTTTTTGTGTTTTGATGGAGTTCCTTTTGACAGAGAAACCCAAAGCCGTATTGGCTATGCGAAGGAAATGGACGAAGAACGATTGGAGAAAGCCACCCAGGGAGGCTCTCTGGAAGAGTTTTACGCTTCAGTCAACGACTTTGTGCGAATCAGTGATTTTGGCGGCTGGTTTGAATCTCAGCGTCCATTTCTCGAAAAGACCGTCTCTGAAACTGCTTCTGTGCTTGCCTCCAAAGATGATATGATCCGTCTTCTCATCGATTGGTATGGTTATGAACATGAACGATATACGCTTGTCATCTCTTTACTTTTTGACGGCGGCTATGGTATCAGCCTCATGAATATACAAAACAAAACCCATATATATTGTGTCACAATGTTTTACATCAGCGATAATCCCACCGACACCCTATGGAATTTGGCGTATATGATATTTCACGAATTTTCACATTCCTATGTAAATCCTTTGGTGGATGAGTATTTTGATATGATAAAAGGTCGTGCAGAGCTATTTGAACTAATCAAGACTAAAATGACGATGCTGGCTTATCCAGACTGGTGGATAGCGGTGGTGGAACACTTTGTGCGCGCCTCAGAAACTCGTCTCATGCAGCTTTTTCTCCCACCCGATGCACGTGAAGCCTCCATCCAATATTACATAAATCAAGGCTTTATCTATATGGATACAGTCTTTGAAGCAGTGTTAGAATATGAACAAGCCCGCCGCGAAACCGGTATCCGCTATGATGAATACTTCCCTCGGCTGATGCAAAAATTCGCCTCCATCAAAGAACTTTCACCGGACGAACTTCATGATTTGGTTGGTTTTAAAGGTCCCATAAATTTTGTTAGAATGCATCCCATCGCCCTGATCTATCCCGATCCCAAGCGTGTGAAAGGCGTAAATGAATTCATCATGCCCACCGTCGATTACTTCGTCGAAAGCTGGCTAGCTACCGCCTATACCGATACCCAAGCCCTCGAGTTAGACCTCAGCAGTCATAACATTTACACTTATGGAGCTTGGGGCACTAATCTATGGTTGAACAAACATTTGGCGCATGTCCCCTTCCAGATTTTGCCAGATAAAATCATAGCCAATAAAGAATACTTAGGCACAAATCTCCGCCTCGCCTCTTGTTTGCCCAATCCTCTCAATCCACAGTTAGGTTTGGCAATCTATACCGCCCAAAATACCCCTGCCATGAAAGGTACCTTCATGATTGGACCTGAGGACTGGTATGTATATATGACAAATCCGGAACCAAAGCTTTTAGAAAAAGGTGATTATTCATGCAAGACAGGAAAGTGGAAGTTTTGATGGCAGAGATGGGACCATTAGTTAAATCTAATGTAGAATGTGAATAACGGCGGATCAGCACGATGTCCTCAAAAAACCAAAATTAAAGAGTTGGAATTTACACCAACGTTTGAGACTTTACCAGATATTCGATATCTGCTTCCAAAGCTTCGCGAAAACTCCGGTCTTTGAACTCAGCATGGATGTAGTGTTAGATTATATCAAGTATGAACGGGAAGACAGTCCCGAAGATAATGCCTGATAAAACAATGAGCTGCCCGCAATTATAAGGGGCAGCTCAAGCTTAAGTTATTGCGTTTAGATCACGCGCCGAGGCTCAAAACTGTCTCGACTCAAGATATGCAAATCTCTCTTGTCTATCCATTGCCTTAGCTTTGCTTTGCACCTCTATATCAAACACCGGCCTCTGCTGCTGACGAAAGATTCCCAGATAGATATCTTCTTCATCTTTGGCGAGCTTTATCGCCTCTTCATCGCTGGCGGGCATGGCATCTAAGTTCTTTGTTTTACTATTATATAGATCATAGGTATTGTTATAACTTACGCAGGGCTGCAAGACTTCAATAAATGAAAAGCCTTTATGCAAAACCGCTTGCGTGATGAGTTCGCTGAGTTGGGGTATCCGTGCGCTATATGCACGCGCTACAAAGCTGGCTCCCGCTTCCATGATCAACCCAAGTGAGTGGAATGGCGCCTCAAGGTTCCCCTGCGGCGTGGAAAGCCCGCGATATCCCGTTTCGGATAGCGGCGAGGCCTGTCCCGTTGTGAGTCCATAAGTTCCGTTGTTATGCAAGATCAGGGTGATGTCGATATTTCTTTTCGCAGCAAAGAGAGTGTGTTCAAGCCCCTCCCCCATGCTGTCTCCATCTCCGCCAAAGACAATGACTTTGAGGTTCGGATTTGCAATCTTTATTCCCGATGCACTTGAGGCGGCTCGTCCGTGCAAGCCGAATATGCCGGAGATGTCCAAATAGTCAAACATCTTGCCGTGACAGCCAATGCCACAGCTCATCACGATGTTTTCCATGGGCTCGCCTTGTTCAACGAGGCTTTCGATGCTTCTTTTCACGGCTGCAAATATGCCGAAGTTCCCGCAACCGGGACACCATGTATTTTCTTTGTTTGTAGTAAGATTACGCATCTTTCACCTCCTTTAAGATATTTACCAGCTCATCTGCATCATAAGGCCTGCCGTCATAGCGGAGCACATCTTTGATCACCTCAAGTCCCAGCTTAGCTTTTAGATATCCGGCGAAGTTCGGATTCGCAGAGTGTTCTACCACCACCGCTTTCTTGCCGCGATACTCTTCTAATTCCTCATCCGGGAAGGGATCGAGATAGATGGGCGCAACTATCTTAAAATCGAGATACTTCTGAGCTTCACGAAGCTCTAACACCGTGGAGCCATAAGCAAAGACGAGCATCTCGCCCTCGCCATATTCTGCCACGCGTTGATAGCTCTTGCTTAGCTTGTTTATGAGTTCTTGCTTCTTTTTGCGCTTATCTTTCATGGCAGTTATCTCGTCTGCATCATCAGCGCGCACACCGTCTTCCGTGTGTTCATTTGAGTTCCATTTGATAACGTCGCCGGCCTCAGCATTACCCTCACCGGGATATTTAATCGGCGAGACTCCGTCATCAGCAAAAGCATAGCGATTGTATGGACTGGCCGGCTCTTTCATCACGGGATCGCTCTGAGGTAAGCTGCTTGCGTCCAGATCCATGTTATACATACTCTCGCTGAGATGCTTCTCTGTGAGCAAGATGGCCGGGCTCTGACTCTCCCAAGCCAGATCCAAAAGCTCTGCCGAGAGGCTTAACGCACGCTCATAGCTATCCGGAGAAGCCACGATGCGCGGGAATTCGCCATGCCCTTGATACAGCGCAAAGTTCAGATCTTCCTGCGCACTATAGGTAGATGCACCCGTTGCGGGTCCTGGGCGTGAAGAGAGGAACATGAGTAGCGGTGCTTCCACCATTCCGGCAAGCGAAAAGGCCTCTTGCATGAGTGCTATTCCACCGCCGCTGCTGCCTACAGCCGCCTTACTTCCAGCCAGGATTGCGCCTATGGCCATATTCGCAGCTGCCAGCTCGCTCTCTGTGTGTATGGCTACAACCCCGAGTTCGTCCCTATATCTTGCATAAAAATGCAATATAGACGAAGCCGGCGTCATGGGATAGCTATAATATGAATCCAGTCCAGCAGCCCATGCGCCCAAGGATATCAGCTGATTGCCGGTATATCCCTTGCGCGGCGCACTTACTCCCGGGTTCTTAAGATCGCAGCTCAGCGAAATATCAAGAGCAGCAAGCTCGTCGTAGATAGCCTTTGCAAAGCTGATGTTCTCATCTTGATTGCGCCTGAATTCAGCTCTAATCAGCTCTTCAAGCTCGTCCTTATCAAGCCCGGCAAGTCGCGCAAAGATCGCCACAGCCGAGAGCGAAAGATTAGCACCGCTTGTATAGTGCTCTTTCATTAGTCTATTTAAGGGCAAGGCAATACAGCCCTCTATAGCATCCTGTTCATCACAAAAATGTATGCCGCCTTCTTTCAAAGAAGAATTGTGTTTCAATACGCTCTTTTTATCGAAACTGACTATGAGCTGAACGCTCTTATATGCGCTATAAAGTCGCTCTCTGCAAATGCTTACAATGCTAAAGTTATGTGCTCCCCTGATGGCAGACTGATAGTCGTCTGCTTGGAAAATAAAATTGTCTCTATCCATGGCAATTTGAGCGATCACCTGAGCCGCTTTCTTGACTCCCTCGCCCGCCTTGCCGCCTATTAATACACTGAATATTCCTCTATGCAATTCTATCAATCTCCTATTCTTTTATCTAATTCTTCTATAAAAAGACCCAAGTCATATCTGACATAAGGCCTGTTCCTGTGCAACATATCTCTTATTTCTTTTTCCATATTGTTTTCTATAGCAAAGTGATAGCTTAGCTGTGCAAAATAATCTTCATCATAGAAGGTGGTGAGTCCCAGCTCCAAGAATTGCGGAGTCTCCTCAGGGTAATTCTCAACCATGTGCCATACTACATAGGCTACATAAATTCCCATTCCTTCATGATGAGGGAAGATCACATTGCGAGACCAATCTTTCAGCTCTTCAAATTGCCCGCTGGCACTATAATAAAGAGAGTAGAAATTGGTAAATTTAAGCTCGTCATAGACATAAGACTTGGCTCTTTCTATGTAGCCGAGCGCTTTGTCAAATTCCCCCTCGCTCACATAGTGCTCTGCCGCTTTCACAAAGCCCGAGCCATAGTTGAGCACGAGGCGCACCATGTTGTCATCTTTATACACGCTATCATCGTCTATTGAACGATAGTTATACACATTGTCAATATTATTGAGCAGTCTATCTATGTTCACGGCGTCTTTCTCGGGCTCAGAGACCAAACGCGAGACCATGCCTTCGTTTCTTAAGTGATCGTCAAAGCCGATAAAGCTCTCACAAGTGACGGCAAAATATATGGGTCTGTGTCCAAAGTTATCTTTGATGATCTGCATCACGGCAAGGTCAGAAATGCGATAGAAAGGCTCTCTTTCGCGCCACGTAGGAGTGGGTTCAAGCTCTAACTTGAATGAACCGCTCGCCTGTGTTCCGGGCACGATAAGATCGCTATAAAGCCGCCTTATATTAAGTTCGTCTATCTCTTCATCGCTCATATTGAACAATATCCCTTCTTTATCCCTTATCTGCTTGAGATACCAGGGAGTATTCAGTAGCGAGAGATTAGCAATGGATACATCCTTTCTTATGCCTTTCAGATCGGCATTCTTGAAGTCCATCGCCTCCTGAATTGCCGCCTTTGCTTTCTCCGATGGCGCGATATCTCTTGCTTCATACATATTCTCCTCGGCATAAGGATCTTTAACCGCCTGCGCGTACCAAAGCGGGAAGGTATCATTATCCCCATTTGTAAAGATGATGGCGTTCTCCTCCAATGAATTGAGGAAGTTCACTCCATAATCCAGCGCGATATATTCTTTGCTCCTGTCATGAACATGATATTGCGAGATCATATTGCCAATGGGTAGCAGTAGCAAGATCGTCGCCAGAGCGATGCGCCCCTTCTCTTGCTTGATCAGCGAGATCAGCGCCAAAGAACCCATTCCCAGCCATACCGCCCACATATTGTAAGCTGTCACAAAGAAATAGTCCCTATCCCTCACCTCGCCCATGGAGAGGTTCATCACAAAAACCATCACCAGAGAGGTAAAGAGGAACACACTCAGGAAGTAGAAGAAGCTATGCTTGTTTTTCTTGAATTGAAACACAGCACCGCCCACCCCCATAAAGAAGATCACGATGCCGCCGATGAAGCTGCCGATGGACTGTTGCATCTTGATAATCGGCGCAAAGATTCCTTCCGGGAACCATTGCATATTAAAGTAGCGTATGAAGTGGAAGCCAAGCTGCTCAGTAAAGAACCTCGCGCGGCGTATCATAAAGTTCGTATTCCCGTATTGTCTGCGCAAAACGTAATCCGCAAAGGCAGAAAGCGAGCGCGGATCTCCCTCGTTGATAAAGGGTCTGCTTGCCGCACGCACCATGAGAAAGAGGTGGCTGCTTACCCCGATAATAGTGAGCCCGATGGCAAAGAGCCAAAAACGCTTACCGAAGACATCGCGCAGTTCGTAGGCAACAATTACAAGAGTAGCCAGCGCAAAGCCCCATTTATCCATCTCGTCTATGCCCACTGCCATGCCTATCTGGTTAAATATCATATAAACAATGAAGATAGCAAAGGGATAGCCAAGCAGCTTACCCCAAAATCCCGGCTTCTTTATCCAAGCAAAAAGTAAGGGATAGCACACGATAAAGAGTACCGCCGGCGCTATCTGCAATGCGGTTTGATGCACACAAAAGCCGATGAAAAACAGATACACGATAAACAGCAGTATATTCTGATGGCTATAGTCCTCGCTTTTCTCCACCCACACCATGGTGAGCCAGAGAATCATATTCACAAAGAAGACCAAGCCCGAATAGACTTCCGCCTCAATCGCGTTCATCCAAAAGGTAAATGAGAAGGCTGTATATAAAGCCGCAACAGTTCCGGCAAACATCGCCTCCCAAGCTCTCACCTTGAACATGCTGATGAGTTTCACCGTAAAGAGATAGGTAAACATCACCGCAAAAGCCGAGACCAGCCCAGAGATGAAAGCAGCAATAAAGGCATGAGTAAAGATGCCTCCAAAAAGCGCGATGATTGCACGTCCGGCTACGATATAAAAGGGACTTCCGGGAGGATGAGGCACACCCAAGATGCTGATGCAGGTAGCGAATTCACCGCTATCCCAAAAGCTCATCGTCCGCGCCTGGGTGCTGATATATATCGCCAAAGTAAAGGCAAAGATCACCCAAGCCAGGATGGTGTTATATAGCTTTGGCACGATCGCCATTGGCCTCAGATCAGCGCTTTGCAATACAACTTCAGCCTTTACCGGCTTCTGGTATTCCTTTCTCTGTTTCTTTGTCTGTTTCTTCTTATTATGTTTTTGCATTGATTGTCCTTTCTTGTTTAATCTTTCATCCCGGTCTTTGCATAGCTTGCGATGATCTGCTTTTGTGCAAAGAAGAATACGATCAACACCGGGATAATGCTAAAGGCTGAAGAAGCCATGAGCAGGCTCGTCTGCGTGGAAGCTTCTTGATTGAAATAGCTTAGCCCCACCTGCAAGACCCTGAGCTCAGGCCTGTTTGTCATCACCAGCGGCCACATAAAGCTGTTCCAGCTCGATATCAGTGAAAATATGGATGCAGTGGCTATCACCGGCTTCGATAGCGGAACCACTATGCGCCAGAGCATGCCAAATACTGAGCATCCGTCAATAGACGCCGCATCAAAGAGCTCCTTCGGCAAGGCCTTAAAGTGCTGCCTAAAGAGGAAGATGGTAAAGATATTCGCCGTCCAAGGGATGATCAGCGCATTATATGTATCCAGCCAATGCAGCTTATCCAAAAGCACATAGGAGGAGATGAGATATATGGGCTGAGGCACCATCATCATGGAAAGGAAGAGATAAAAGAAGAAATCCCTGCCCTTAAACTCCATGCGCGCGAAGGCATAAGCCGCCAAAAGCGAGGTGATCAATACCCCGATAAGGCTCAAAACCGAGACATATATTGTATTGTAGAAATACAAGGCAAAAGGCACCTTATTAAAGGCTTTGACATAGTTTGAGAATTCAAAGCTGGGCTTTTTCCTGATCATATGCACCTCATCCGAGGGCACTTCCTTGTATTCTTCGACTATGGCAAGCTCGCTATCCAAGACGTGGATAATGCTCGTCTCCTCTTTTTCGAGCACGAGTATTACGCGCTCTTTCGTTTCGCCGTTATCCCACTGGTGATACTCCTCTTTGGGGATAAACAGCGAATCTTGCTTATTGAATTCAGATTGAGTCATCAAAGAGGTGGAGATCATCCAGATAAAAGGGATCACCATGGTAAAACCGAAGATGATCAAGATGAGGTATGTGATTATACTGCGTAGTTTAGACATGATCACCCTCCCCTTAATAGTTCACGTGCTTTTCCATCTTACGTTGGAAGATGGTGAGCGTTAGAATGAGAACGAAGAGCGCGAGCGCAACCGCACTGGCATAACCCATCTCAAGCAGGTCAAATCCGCGTTCATAGATGTAATAGACTATCAGCTTTGTGGAGTTCAAGGGACCACCCTTATTGGTCATCAAATAGATCTGGGAGAAGGTTTGAAAGCTGGTAATAGTGGTCATAATCAGCACGTAGAAGGTAGTTGGCGAGATCAGCGGCACCGTCACATTCCAAAACTGCCGGAACTTACTCGCTCCGTCCATCTCGGCTGCCTCATAATAGGTCTTGGATATATTCTGCAAACCCGCAAGATAGATAATGGTGTTGTATCCCAAGCCCTTCCAAACCGTCATGATGATGATGGCAAAAAGAGCCTGCGATGGCCCGTGAAAGAAGCGCGGCAAACTCTCGAGCGCAGGGAACATAAGCAGGAATATGCCTTTAGGTTCCGCCAGCCACGCCTGAGGCGCAATGCCGATATATCCCAAAAAGGTATTGATCAAGCCCGTTTGCTCATTAAACATCAATTTCCACACTATGGAAACCGCCACCAGCGAGGTGACAAAAGGCATGAAATAGACCATGCGAAACAGGCTCTTGAGATATTTGATCTGATTGAGCAGCACCGCAAAGAACAGTGAGAACACGATGGTGGCAGGAACCAAGATCACCACGAGCCAAAATGTATTCCCCAGCGATTGCCAAAACACGGGGTCATGTATCATCGTTGCATAGTTTTCCAGTCCTATAAATCTGCCGGTTCCCTGCAAAGACCAATCAAAGAAAGACAATACAAAGCTCATCACTATCGGGATAAGCCTGAATGCCACCACTATTACAAGCGCCGGTAAAAGAAAGAGATAAGGCGTTATTTTCCACTTTGTTTTCATATTTCACCACCCGTTTCTGTGTTTCTATCCTTACGATATGCGTTCCAATCTATACCTAAATTTCTACAGTTATTATATAAAGATTCTCTGCTCATCTGAGCAATACTCGCCGCACGGGCTATATTCCCGCCGGTTCTCGTCAAAAGATTTTGCAGATATTGTCTGCTGAAGCTATCTCGCGCCTGCGCCCAATCCAGCTCACAGAAGTCTGTATATTCATGCTGATCCATAGTATCTGCATTGATGCTTTCGGGAAGATCTGCCGGCTGTATCACCTTGCTATCTGCAAGGATCACCGCGTGTTCGATGGCGTTTCTGAGCTCACGCACATTGCCTCTCCATTCATAATTTAGGAGCATGGACATCACTCCCGGAGGGATAGTAAGCTCAGGTTTATTATATTTTGCACAAAATTCTTTGAGGAAAGTGCTGATAAAGACGCGGATATCATCGCGCCGCTCCCTTAGAGGCGGAACATGGAGGTTGATCACATTGAGGCGATAGTAGAGGTCTTCCCTGAAAGTGCCCTCAGCCACCATCTCTTCCACATCCTTATTTGTAGCGGCAATCACGCGCGTATCCGTAGTGACGTCTGAATCCGAGCCCACCGCGCGGAATATCCCGCTTTCCAAAACCCTGAGCAGTTTCACCTGAAAGGCAAGCGAAGTCTCGGTGATTTCGTCCAAGAATAGAGTTCCGCCATTTGCTTCCTGGAAATAGCCAATCTTATCGCGCACAGCATCAGTAAATGCACCGCGTTTGTGTCCAAAGAGGAGGCTCTCCAAAAGGGTCTCGGTGAGACTTCCGCAATTCACGGAAACGAACTTTTCTCGCCTCCGCGGACTGTTCTGATGTATCATCTCGGCAAATACGCTCTTACCCACTCCGGTCTCGCCGGTAATCAGGCACAGCGCATCAAGTGCGGCAATCTTCTTGAGCTTATTCATCAAGTTCTGAATCGCCACGCTATTGCCTATCACTAAATTAGTCTCTAAGTCCTTTTCAATGATGGCGCTAAGTCTGCGATTTTCGGCGAGCAGCCATTGAGATTGCAGAGTCTTTTCTATCACGATATTGATCAGATCAAGATCGAGTATAGGCTTTACGATAAACTCGCTCGCACCCTGCTTCATCGCCTTCACCACCATCTCGATGGAGGCCTGTCCGCTGATGGCGATCACGGCGGTATAGGGATAGTTTTCTTTGATCTCGCTGATGAGATCCAGTCCGCTCTCGCCTTTGAGCACCAAATCAATCAAAGCCACATGATAGCGCCTGCTTTTCAGATAGCGACGCGCCATTTCGAGATCGGTAGCCGTGGAAACGTGATATTCACCCTCAAGCTGGGCGGAGATGAGCTCCAAGGTCTCATAGGAGTCGTCCAAGACTAAGATTCTATGCACTTCGCTCATGAGATTACTCCGCATATCGCCTTGATTTCGGCATTCCAATGGCTTTTAAGCACTTGCTCCGCGGGCAGATAGAGGCTGCTGTCATTATCTTCCAGCAAGAGTTCTCTGATCTCCTCACTCATCACGCTCTCCGGCTTGATATACAAAGCGGGCTTATCCTCATGAAGGCAAGTCCCAACTCTAATCCAGCCGCGAGTGCCTGATCTGAGCAGCTTTTGCAGCTTTTCTTCAAACCACAAAGCCAGCGCGAGCTCGGAGCTTTCTATCATCACAGAATCTTCCGCAAGGTCCTTACGCTCGAACCTTATACTGTGCTTCAACTCCAAATGATTATCCAAAAAGACCATCTCTTGGCTCAGCCAATCAGCGAGATTCAGCTCTTTCGCGATCGCAAAACTGCGAGCATAAAGACTTGCAGAAAGCTCTTTTAGCTGACTATTCATCTTTATGCCCGCATCGTATATGATGTTTATATCTTTTTCGTCGGGATGACTTTTCTTTAGTTTTTGCGCAAAACCCAAGATGAGATTCAAAGGATTGTTCAGATTGTGTATCAATCCTTCTATTATGTGTTTTGCCGCAATAATGTCTTTCATCTCAACCCTTGATTTTCTTATATTCCTTGAGGCCTTCACGGAAGATGTGCATGGCCTTCTTCAGATCATCTTTATTGAGAATGTAGGCAAGTCTCAGCTCGTTTCTGCCGAGTCCCGGGGTGGCATAAAAGCCTTCACAAGGCGCAGCCATCACAGTTTCGTTGTCGAGTCTATAGTGATCCAACATCCAGATCACAAAGTCTTCGGCATCTTCAATCGGCAGATTCGCAATCACATAAAACGCGCCTTCCGGCTTCTTGCAAACCACGCCTTCGATATCCATAAGCTCTTCATAAACGAGGTCTCTGCGGGATTGATATTCCTCAATGAGCTCTTCAAAGAACTCATCCGGCAGATAGACGCAAGCGTTCGCGGCGAGCTGATCAACCGTCGGAGGGCAAAGTCTGGCTTGGGCAAACTTGAGCGTTGCAGCCATGAGCTCTTTGTTTCTGGAAACGATGCAGCCAATGCGCGCGCCGCATGCAGAGTATCTCTTAGACACGCTATCCACCATGATGGCATGCTCTTCGAGACCGGGGATTTCCAAAACGCTGGTGTGCTTGAGTCCGTCATACACAAATTCGCGATACACTTCGTCCGAGATCAGGAAGAGATTGTGCTTTTTGCAAAGCGCAGCCACTCTTTCGAGGTCTTCTCTGCTATACACGGAGCCGGTGGGGTTTCCGGGATTGCAAAGCATGATAGCGCGGCTCTTAGGCCCGATCAGTTTTTCAAATTCTTCGTCGCTGGGAAGCGCAAAGCCGTTCTCTGCATAGGTAGTGATCGGCTTGATGGTGATGGACGCCATGGTGGCAAATCCATTGTAGTTGGTATAAAAAGGTTCTGGAACGATGATTTCGTCGCCTTCGTTTGCGGCAACCATCATGGCAAATGTGACGGCTTCACTGCCCGCGATTGTGACGATGATGTCATCAACCTCCAGCTCGATTCCCTGTTTTGCGTAGTATTTAACAAGGCTCTTTTGATAGACCTCGAGACCTTGTGAGGGACCATAAGCCAGAACTTTGTGATCGAACTGATGATATACTTCGATCATCTCGGGAGGGGTTGGGATATCGGGCTGACCGATGTTGAGGTGATAGATTTTTACGCCATCAGCTTTTGCTTTTACGGCGTGCGGCATAAGCTTCCTAATCGGGGATGCTTGAATGTCCAATGCTCTTTTCGATAGTTTCATTTCCATGTCCTTTATGCGTTTTTATTCTTTATATCCTTTATTTCAAACTTACAAAATAAGACAAGGAAAATCTTATGAAAAGCTGTTTTTCTTCGTTTTTTCTTCTTTTTTTTGTGATTTCTCTGCTTTTCAGCCACTCCTTCCCTATTGGATACAGCTTAGCTTGCGCCTATGATGTGGTCATGGTGATGAGCATATCATGACCATATCATCACCGGAATCCAATAGGCAAGCCATGGAAAAGGCACATCGAGTAGGGTGATGCTGGGTAATTAGTCCAGCATCATCCCTCTCACAGAACCGTACGTACGGGTCTCGTATACGGCTCATGATAATCCTTGC